>JALZCO010000224.1 GCA_030863015.1 Actinomycetota bacterium | reverse complement strand
GCCGCCGCCTCCACGACACTGGCCAAGGTCGACTCGTCGATCGCCGCCAGCGCCTCGCGGCGCCAACCGCCGATCAGGTCGGCCCGGTGCAGCGCCTCGAGAAGCCCGGAGGTGAAGGAATCGCCCGCGCCGACGGTATCCACCAGGTCAATCGGCACGGCCGGTCGGAACAACTCAAGGCTGGCGGAGACGGCGTAAACCCCCATCGCACCGCGGGTCACCACCACAAGGGCCGGTCCTAACCCCAGCCAATTCTGTGCCACGAGCTCATCGGGCTGGTCGGGATAGAGCCACCGAAGGTCTTCGTCGCTGACCTTGACAACGTCAGAAAGGGCAACCAGACGCTCGATGCCTGTCCGCGCCCGCGCCGCGTCACCGAGCAGCGCCGGCCGTACATTCGGGTCGTAGGAGATCGTCACGCGACCCCTCGTGCGCTCCCGCTCGACCAGCTCAATGACGTTCGCGTTGCCGGGCGCCAGCGCCGTCGCGAGCGAACCGGTGTGCAGGCAGCGGGTCTCGATCGGCAGGGGCGCGAGGGCGGGCATGTCCCATTCGATCCGGAAGTCGTACGACGCGACGCCCGCGGCGAGCGTCGCGATGGCGAGGCTGGTCGACATGCCCATGCCCCGAGCGGGACCTCCGTTAACGCGGACGCCACTGGCCCGCAGATGCTCAAAGATCATCTCACCGAGCCCGTCAGACCCGAGGCGCGTCATGAGCGTCACCGGAACACCCAGCCGTGCCAGACCGAGCGCGACGTTAGCCGGGCTACCCCCCGGATGGGCGACGAACGTCCGACCTCCGCGCTGGCCGACCAGGTCGACAAGCGCCTCCCCAACCACAACAAACATGCACATCACCACCCGGACCGAGCGCAGCGGCGCAGGCACAACGTGAGCTCGGCGAGCTGGCGGGGACGATCGCTCAGCTGGCCGTGCTTCCCGTGCTCTCGCTGGCTGTCACGCCCGCCCGTATCCGAGTTGCCCATATCCAGTACATACCCCCTGAACCGGGCACGTGACACCACCAGTCGTGTCCCGAATCCAGCGTCAACCTGATGTCCATTCGTGGCGAGCGTCGTGCTGGCGTTTACGGGCTTTGAGCAGCAGGCATCGCCTGAGAGCGGTCGGTCTTGCTAGGTTCCGGCATGCTCGATCGCGCTCACTTCGGCAGACGTCAGCGTGAACTCGTACACGGCGAGGTCATCGGCCATGTGCTGGGGGTTAGTTGTGCCGGTGAGGGCGATCACTCCTAGCTGGAGGGCAAAGCGGAGGATCACCTGCGCCGGGGCACGCTGGTGGCGGCGGGAGATGTCGCGGACAAGTGAGCTGCGGATGACTTGTTCGTTTGCGGTGAGTAGTGAAAATCCCTGGTAAGTCACGCCTTCGCGCGCGCAGATGGCGCGCACGCTCGCGTCCCACCCCCGCGATGCGTAGCAACGGTTTTGGACGAATGTCGGGCGCACCCGCGCTGCGCGGAGCAGGGCTGCGAGCTGATCGGGCGCGAAGTTGCTCACTCCGAGAAAGCGCACCCGACCCGCGTCGTGGAGGGTTTCCATGACGCGCCAAGCTTCGAAGTCGGCCCTGGCCAGTCCCTGCGCCACAGAGGGAGCGTGCAGCAGATAAGAATCCATCACATCCACGCCGAGGTGTGACAGCGAGCTGTCGAAGGATTGTTCAACCTGCTGGGCGACGGGCGCGGCCGGATTATAGGGAATCCGGTGATCCTGGCCCCTCCGGAAGGTGAACTTGGTTTGCACGAAGAGGTCTTCGCGGCGTAGCGTTCCTCGCTCCAACTCGGCCAGCAGCGCCCGCCCGACCTCGGATTCGCGGTAGTGCCGACGCTGGTTCGCCGTGTCAAATCCACGGAATCCCATCCTGAGGGCCTGCGCGACGGCATCTGCGGTTCGCTCCTCCTTCCAGGCAGTGCCATAAAGAAGAGTCGGCACCGTCGCGGCGCCGATCTTCCGGATACACTCTGTCATTTCTCCTCCGGTGCTCGAGCCGACCCAGTGGCACTATTTCGTTCTCGGGTCTACGGTGGGGCCGCCGATGCGATGCCGATGCTGCAGATGTTCGACAAGGGCATCAAGGTGACGATGGGCCAGGCGTACGTCAAGCGGTGGATCAATGACATCATGCCCCTCGTGCATCCACGATGCGGACCCGCTCGGCGTCACCGACCTGGCCACCCACCGGCTGCCGCTGGCCGACGCGTCGCACGGTTACGAGATCTTCCAGAAGAAGCAGGACGGCGACAGGCGCCCGCCGCACTGCTTCCTACGATCCGCGTCGGCTGAGTACCCAGAGCGCAGCGGCTCCCATGCCAAGCAGTGCGCGGTCGGTGGTCTTCGATCGGTGACCAGTACACGAGCCCCGGATTCCGGTGAAATGCCATCCCGGGTTGGATTCATCAGAAAGAGCTCCAACGACTGGGTGCACTCCCGGCTCGGGTTCGTCCTTCCCGACAGCGCGGCCATGGACGCCTTCTTCGCCTGCGACTACCCCTTGTGGACGTCCCTGATCCTGCCGACCACGGTGGAGGGCCGGACCCTGGACGCCTGCGACTGGACGCAGTACTTCTTCATGTTCGACAACGTGTGCAGCGGTG
>JALZCO010000211.1 GCA_030863015.1 Actinomycetota bacterium | reverse complement strand
CCGGAATTGTGGACCTAGTGCAGCAGCACGAGTCCCCCGGTGAGCGTGTCGACGATCCGGTGCCGCCGCGCCTTGGCGTCGCCGGTCAGCAGGGTTTCGGTCAGCAACGTCATGGTGTGATCCGCTCTACAGGTGCTGAACGTCCGCTTGCTTGGCCCGGACCGTTTCGGCGGCCTTATGGAGCTCGGCGAGCTCGCTATCTGTCAGCTCGGTTTCCACCACCCGGCGTACCCCCTCCTGACCCAGCTCGGCGGTGACGCCCAGGTAGACACCGGAGACACCGTACTCGCCGTCCACCCAAGCGCAGACGGGCAACACGGCACCGGAGTTCTCGTGCACCGCGCGCACCATCCGGGCCGCCGCCGCCGACGGCGCGTAGTACGCCGACCCGGTCTTGAGCAGGGCGACCACCTCGGCGCCCCCGTTGCGGGTCCGAGTGACCAGCTCCTCGATCTTCTCGGCGGGCAGCAGGTCGAGCAGTGGCGTGCCGTTGACCGTACAGGCGCTGGGCACCGGGACCATGGTGTCACCGTGCGAGCCCAGCGTCAGGGTGCGCACCGAGGACACCGGGACGGCGAGTTCCTCGGCGACGAAGTTGGTGAACCGCGCGGTGTCGAGCATCCCGGCCTGGCCCATCACCCGCTGCCGGGGGAACCCGGTGGCCAGCTGCGCCAGCGCGGTCATCTCGTCCAGCGGGTTGGAGACCACGATGACGACCGCACCGGGAGCATGCCGGGCGACGTTCTCGGCAACGTGGCGGACTATCCGGGCGTTGGTCTCGATCAGGTCCATCCGGCTCATCCCCGGCTTGCGGGGTAGGCCAGCGGTGATCAAGACGATGTCACTGCCGGCGATCGCCTCATAGCCCGAACCGTCCTGACCCGTTGTCTGGCCGACGACTCTGGTCTCGAAGCCCTCCACCGGCCGGGACTGGTTCAGGTCCAGCGCCAGGCCCTCCGGCTTGCCCTCGATGATGTCGGTGAGTACGACGGTGTCGAAGATGTCGTACTCGGCCAGCCGCTGCGCCGTGGTCGAACCATAGAAGCCTGCTCCGACGACCGCGACCTGACCGGAACGTTCCATTCTGGGAGGTTATCAAGCACACCGGAAGCTCAACGGCTGGCCAGCGGCCCCCCGATGATGGTCAGCGCCACGGCAAGCATGAGCACCCCGAAGGCCCCGTAGGCCAGCACGTCGAGCATGCGCCGGCGGATCCCGAGCAGTCCGGTCCGTTCGGGTGGCAGGACGAGCCTTAATCCCGCCGCGACCAGCAACGCGCCACCGATGATCACCGTGCCCTCCCGCCAGTGGTACTGCGCGATGCGCACCATGCCCAGCGCCACCACGGCCAGCACCAGACCGAAGGCCAGCTGTGGCCGCAGGCTCGTCCGCCTGGTCACAGTGCGCCGGTCCGCTCGGCAGTCTCGACGACATTAACGAGCAGCATCGCCCTGGTCATCGGCCCGATGCCACCAGGAACCGGTGCCAGGTACCCGGCGACCTCAGCCACGGCCGGGTCGACGTCGCCGACCAGCCCGGCGTCGGTCCGGCTGATCCCGACGTCGACCACCGCGGCACCTGGCTTCACCATGTCAGCCGTGATCAGTCCGGGTCGCCCGGCGGCGGCCACCACGATGTCGGCCCGGGACACCTCAGCGGCCAGGTCTCGGGTGCCGGTGTGGCAGAGCGTGACCGTGGCATTCTCGCTGCGCCGGGTCAGCAGCAATCCCAAAGGGCGGCCGACGGTGATGCCGCGGCCCACGATGGTGACATCGGCCCCGGCCAGCGGCACGTCGAAGCGGCGCAGCAACACCACGATCCCGCGCGCGGTGCAGGGCAGCGGTCCTGATCCTCCGAGCACCAGCAGACCCAGGTTCACCGGGTGCAGGCCATCAACGTCCTTGCCCGGGTCGACCCTGGTCAGCACAGCACCGGTGTCCAGCCCACTGGGCAGCGGTAACTGCACGAGGTAACCGGTGCAGGCCGGGTCGGCGTTCAGTTCGTCGATCACCGCGAACAGCTCGTCTTGACTGGTGTCGGCGGGCAGGTCGCGGCGGATCGAGGCGATACCGACCTTGGCGCAGTCGTTGTGCTTGCCCCGCACGTAGGCGTGCGAACCGGGATCATCGCCGACGATGACGGTGCCCAGCCCGGGAGTCACTCCGGCGCGGCGCAGCGCCGCCACCCGGGTCTGCAGATCCGTGAAGATCTCGTCCCTGGTCTTCTTGCCATCCAGCACCGTTGCGCTCATGAGGAAATCCTTGCATCGGTGCTCAGATGCTGGATCTGGAGGCTCGGGAGCGCGACGGCAGTGCGATCACGGTGACCGCCACCAGAGTCAGTGCGGTGCCGATCAGGGTGGTGCGGGTGAGCTGATCGCCGCCGGCTGGCACGAACAAGTCGATCAGCAGCGCACCGATGAGCTGCCCAGCCACGGTTCCCAACCCCAGCAGCAGCACTCCGGTGATCGGGACGATCACCGCCGCGGCACCGATGAACAGCACACCCAATGCGCCACCGAGATAGAGCCACGGCTGCGCGGGCAGCGGTTCAGGTAATCCGCGTATCGCGACTTCCACCGCCGTGACCAGTGTTAGCGCAACGGTGCCCACCCCGAAGTTGACCATTGCGGCCGGCAGCATCCCGGCCAGCGCCGGCCCGCCGGCCCGGGCAGTGGCACCGACCCGCCCGTTCACTGCTTGCTGCCAGGCGGTGCCCACCCCGGCCAACGCCGGCAGCAAGGTCAACCACAGGGCTTGTGGGGCACCCAGCCGGTCGGAGACGGCCATGCCCACGGCGGTCAGGGCGAGGATCGCGCCGGCGACCCGGCGGCTACTGACTGGGCGTGGCTCGCCCGGCCCGACACCGGCCCGGTCCACCAGCAGGCCGCTCGCCGTCTGCCCGGCCACCACGGCGACGGTGAACACCGCCACTCCGATGGCCGCGACGGTCAGGCCCTGGCAGGCCACCAGGAATGCACCACAGATACCGCCGAGGAGCTGATATGGGCGCAACGTTCGGCTTCGGACCGCGGCGATGACCCGGCCCAGTCCTCGGCGCATGCTGGGCTGCGCTGCGGCCAGCACCATCAGGAGCAGCAGGCCACCCAGGAAGGACAGCAATGCCGCGACGACACCGTCGTCGATTCGCTGGCCGAGCTCCCCGTTGATCCGGGCCTGGACGGCTACCGCCACCCCGATCCCGACTGCCACCGCGGCTCCCGCCGTGCGCGCGGTCCGGGTGGGAATGGAATCGGCCTGGCCTTGCACTCTCATGTACCGGCGTCCACCCGCAATCCGTTGGCCACGGCGAAACGGATAGCGG
>JALZCO010000208.1 GCA_030863015.1 Actinomycetota bacterium | reverse complement strand
GTCGAGGAAAGACCAGTTGCTGCCCAGCGCCTCGACGCCGCGCCCGGACGTGAAATAGGTGCGGAAGACGTCGTCGCCGTCACGAAGGAAGACGTTGAGTCCGAAGCCCGTCGTAACGCCGAAGTCGGCGTCGAAGCCGCTGGCAGCCGAGGAGTACCAGGGAATCGTCCAACCCATACGCTTCTTGAACGCCTCGATCTCCGTCGATGGCGCGCGCGATACCAGGACGAGCGAGGTGTCGCGGGCGTGTAGGTGGGCGAGGTGGCCGATGTTGTCGACGAACATCGAGCAGCCCGAGCAGGGATCGGCATCACCCGGCTGCAGCATGTGGTGGTAAACGATGAGCTGGCGGCGCCCGTCGAACAGGTCGAGTAAGCTCACCTCTCCGTCCGACCCTTCAAAGGTGTATTGCTTGTCGACCCGGACCATCGGCAGCCGCCGGCGCTGCGCTGCCAGCGCGTCCCGGGCCCGGGTGGCTTCCTTCTCCTTGACCAGCAGCGCCGCGCGGGCGTCCTCCCACTCAGCTGGTGACACGACCTGCGGAAGGTTCATCGCGTTCTCCTCTCGGTAGCTGAGGTATGCAGTGGAGACCGGCCGGCGCGCGGAAACTCATCGGCGCTAGCCGGAAAGCAGTTGGTGACTCAGCCCGCCGCGGGAACCTCGACGTTCACCGGCGCGGCCGCCCGAAGCTGCCGGAGCATCACGAGCGTCCCGGTGATGGGCAGCAGGACCAGCGCGGCCAGCGCGCCGCTGAGCCCCAACACCTCCCCGAGGCCTCCCACCACGGCGGCGCCGATGCCCGCACCGGCCAGGAACACCAGCGTCGCCACGCCGAGCGCGACCCCGCGCTGTTCGGACTCCACGGCGCCCGAGACACCGAGGATCATCGCCGGCTGACCGATACCGAAGGCCACGGTCAGCGACGCCACCGCCACCACCAGCAAGGACGGCGTCCCGGTCACCGCGCCCAGCGCAGCGACGAGCAGCGCCACCACGGTGACCGGACACGCCACCGCGAGGGTGCGATCGGGGCCCCATCGAGTCAGCACCCAACGGGTGGCGCGCGGCATGAGCAGGCCGAGCAGCGCGGCAGGCGCGAGGACCAGCCCAACCCCCAGTGGTGACCAGTCTCGCCCGGCGAGGATCAGCGGTACCGCGACGAGCAGCGCAAACCACCCCGCCGGGATCGCGGCCGCAGCAAACGCGCTGCGCAGCACCACACCATTGGTCACGATCGCGCGCGGCAGGAACCCATCGGGCCGGGCCCGGATCCGGGCGAGCGCTGCCGGGATGCCCGTGGCCAGCAGCACCGCGCCCACCACTGCGACGAGGGCGCCCGTGGAGGGCGATTGGATGAGCAGCACAAGGCCGCTGGCCGCGACCGCAACGCACACCGCACCCGGCACGTCGAAGCGCTCCTTCTGGCCGCCGGTGGGAGCCGCGCGCCAGAGCACCGGCAGCGCAAACAGCCCTGCCACCGGGAGCACCAGGGTCCACCGCCAGCCGCCTGCCGCATCCACCGCTCCGCCGAGTACGGGCCCGAGGCAGCTCAGCACGGACGCGGCGCCGGTCACTCGGCCCAGGGCACCCGCCCTGGTGTTGCCGTCCCAGCGGGCACTGATCAGGGCCATGCCGAGAACCGGAATCGCGGCGGCACCGATGCCTTGCACGACCCTGCCCGCAACCAACCAACTGAACGTGGGAGCGACAGCAGAGACCAGCGCCCCGGTCGCCATGAGCACGACGCCGGCGATGAGGGGACCGCGCACGCCGACGATGTCCGCGATCCGGCCGTGCACCGCGGTGAGCACCGCGAGAGCGACGGCGTATCCGCTGATCACCCAGGCGGCGCTCGCTGCGTCTACTCCGAGCCCTGCCGCCAGTTCGGGCAGCGCAACGGACACGGCCGACGTGCCGGTGCCCGCGAGCCCGAACAGCACCCCAATCACGGTGGCGACCCGACCCGCCGCCTTCGGATCACCGTCCACTTCACCGCCAACCCCCGACGTCGCGGTGGCATTCCACGGGCGCTGCTCGGAGGCCGCTGCCGCGCTCACCACGCTGTTGGTGCTGGCTTCCCGGCGACGCGCGGCCGCCTCCTCCTCCGGTGTAGGCCATGGCCTGCATTTCCTACCGGTCGAGCCTGATGCCTGCCAGGTGAATAGACAGATGCCTTCCGTGGACGTCAGTCCTTGAGAGCCCGGTATGCGAGTCCCGTTGCAACGGCGTAGACGAGGTGGTGAAAGGCGTCGATCGCTAATTCGGTCGGCTCCGTCTGCGACGCCGGGGGCGCGACGTCCAACGCCGGCAACATCACTAGACTCCCTCCCCAGATGGCTGTGAAATGGACCGCGGTCGCCGAACGCCCACCCAACCCGATGCCGGCGAGGAGGCCTCGGACCGCCCCCCAGGCCGTGCCGTATCCCCAGTGGACGAGCGTGCTGAACCGGGCTTTGGCGGCCTCGTCGACCGGTTCGACGCCGAGCGCCTTGCTGGCTGCGTCCGCCGGAGCGGAACTGCCCGCGCGACCTCGCAGCTTCATCTCGAGCGTGCTGGACAGGGTCATCGCGGCGGTACCGATCGCGCCGGCGAGCAAGCCCCGGCCAGCGGCTGACGCGAGACTGCCAATGGTCATCATGGCCTCCTTTTCGACTCGACACTGTTGCCGCGGTCGGCTTCGAGCAGCCGCAGCCACACCTCGCTGAAGGTGAGTACGCCGGGACAGCGTCCCAGAGCCGGCCAGCGCGCCACCCGCGGTGGCGCCGATGTCGTAGTTTTGGCGGGCGTACAGCGGCGTTCTCCCCCGTCGGCCCGCCTCCGAGTACGATCACGTTGTAGCCCTGCTGCTAAGCCATGCTGCCGCTCCTTGGCCTGCCACACATCGGACCTGCCGTGACGCGCGTGCTGATTGTTCCCGGCGCCGCTGTCCGCAGTTACGTGCGGCCGGCCGCCGACGCGCTGCGCGACCGCGGTGTCGAAGTGCACCTGCTCGCCGCACCAGGCGAAACCGATGCCCAGGCCGACCTCCAACGCTATGGGCTGGAACTGGCCTACCAGATCAGCCGTGATGGACCCGTCGACCTGCTCATCGGGTTGTCCGTCGGTGCGCAGGTGGCCGCGGTGACCGCGGCTGCCTCTCACCAGCCCCAGACCCCGTCCCGGATACGCCACCTGATATTGATCAGTCCGACGGTGGACCCGCAGATCCGAACCGTGCCGCGGCTGCTCGGCCGCTGGCTGGCCGGCGGCCGCCTGGAGCGGCCGGGGCTGTTCCTGGAGCAGTTCCCGGAATGGCGGCGGGCCGGCCCCCGACGCCTGTTTCAGGTAGTCCGCTCCGCCGTGACGGTGCGCATCGAGGACCTGCTGCCGAACCTGCGGGCGAGGTTGACCGTGGTGCACGGCGAGAAAGACGCCATCACCTCGCACTCGTACGTGGCCGGATTGGCCACCGACCACGGAGGGGGGAGTTGCTCGTCGTCCCGAACGCCACCCATTCCTGGCCCTACGCCGACGCCGACCGGTTCGCCGACACCGCCCAGGCTCACGGACGCCGGCTGGTCAGGCTCAGCTACTCCGGCCCGCAGGCACCGGCCCATGCCGTCGCGGCGGTGATCCGCGACTGGTACGCCGGGCGCGGGGAACCGGCCGATCGGTTACTGGTCCCCTCGTTCGTCCTCGGCGTTCCATGGCGAACGATCAACGCCGCAGCCGTGCCGTTCTGGACGTTCTTCTCCGTGCAGCCGGCGCTGCAGGCGCTCGCGACCCACCTCCAGGCCAGGGCGCCCTACCGGGCGGTCGACATGCTGCTGTTCCAACACGGCGTGCGCTCGGAGGGCATCGCCTATCCCGCTCAGTGGCTCGCGATCGCGCGACGCCATGGAGCTACCGCGCGCATGCTCGCCATCGACTGCAACCGCTTCCCGCACGACATCGCCTCACTCGGCCGGTACGGCCGCGTGCTGGCTGGCCTTCACCAGCGCGACGCCCCTGGTCGCCACTCGATCTCGGTAAAGCCGTACAAGGCCTGCGGAGCGCAGGGCTGCACATCAACGGGATAGATACCCCAAGGGGGTAGACTGAAATACCCCCCCGGGGTTAGGGTGGTGCTAGTACAGACTGCCGGTCGATGAGATCGGCTACGAGGGGGCGAGCTGACCGATGAACGCGGCTGCCAAGCTCGGCGGTTTCGCCCTGGTGGCGGGCCTCATGTTCGGTGGTACGTATGGCATCGGCCGGCTGACCGGCCCGGTGGGTGCTGCGCCGGACACCGCCCACGGCAGCAGCCAGCACGGTGCCGCCCCGACCCCGGCAAGTGCTGAGCTGCCCGCGGGCGGGCTGATGGTCGCCCAGGATGGCTACCGTGTCGATTTGATCTCGGGTCACGCCGCGGCCGGGACGCCGGAGGACTTCGCGTTCCGGATTGTGGATCCCCACGGGGCACCGGTCACCTCCTTCACCCCGACTCACGACAAGCCGCTGCACCTGATCGTGGTGCGCCGGGACCTGACCGGGTTCCAGCATCTGCACCCGGAGATGGGCGCCGACGGCACCTGGCGGATCCCACTGACCTTCCCGACGGCCGGGGACTACCGGGCTTTCGTCGACTTCACTCCGCGCGGCCAGTCCGAGGCGATCACCCTCGGCGCCGATGTCGCCGTCGCCGGCGCCTACACCCCGGCGGCGCTGCCCACCCCGGCCCGCACCGTCACCATCGACGGCTACACCGTGCGCCTCGACGGGGATCTCGTGCCCGGCCGGACCAATGAGCTGACCTTCACCGTCAGCAAGGCCGGCCAGCCGGTCACCGATTTGCAGCCCTACCTGGCCGCCTACGGGCACCTGGTCGCGCTGCGCCACGGCGACCTCGCCTACCTGCACGTCCATCCAGACGGCCAGCCCGGCGACGGACGGACGGGGCCCGGCCCACGGATCACCTTCTTCGCCACCGTGCCCTCGGTCGGGAACTACGGCCTGTTCCTGGACTTCCGGCACGAAGGCGTAGTGCGCACGGTCGCGTTCCCCGCCACTGTCACCGCCACTACCACTGCCACCGACGCTGGCCGGCCACACGACGATCCCGAGGAGAAGTGATGGCTGCCATCATCGGCAACACGGCTACAGCTTCCCGCGGGAGCGGCCAGGTCGAGCTGGTGATCAGCGGGATGAGCTGCGCCTCATGCGCCGCCCGGATAGAGAGAAAGCTAAACAAGCTGGATGGGGTAGCCGCTACCGTCAACTACGCCACTGAGAAGGCGCGGGTCTCCTACCCCGACTCCCTGGACCCGGTCGAGCTGGTAGTCCAGGTCGAGCAAGCCGGCTACCACGCCACGCTGCCTGCACCACCCGTCGCCGAAGCCGGCACGCAGCCCGGCCGAGAGTCTGCCGGGGATGACCCGAGCACGCCACTGCGCCAGCGGTTAGTCGTCTCACTGGTGCTGTCCGTCCCGGTGATCGCGATGGCAATGGTGCCAGCGCTGCAGTTCACCCACTGGCAGTGGCTGTCGCTGACGCTGGCCGCGCCGGTGGTGGTGTACGGCGCTTGGCCATTCCACCGGGCGGCCTGGTTGAACCTGCGCCATGGCACGTCCACGATGGACACGCTGATCTCGATGGGTACGCTCGCGGCCCTGGGCTGGTCGCTTTACGCCCTGTTCTTCGGCACCGCCGGCGTGCCGGGAATGACGCACCCGTTCGAGCTGGCCATCACTCGCATGGACGGCGCGGCGAACATCTACCTCGAAGCCGCGGCCGGCGTGACGACGTTCCTGCTGGCTGGGCGTTACTTCGAGGCACGTTCCAAGCGTCGCGCCGGTGCCGCCCTGCGCGCGTTGCTGGAGATGGGTGCCAAAGACGTCGCCGTGCTACGCGACGGGCACGAGCAGCGCATCCCGGCCGAGCAGCTCGCTGCCGGGGACCGCTTCGTCGTACGCCCCGGTGAGAAGATCGCCACCGACGGCGTGGTCGAGGACGGGTCGTCGGCCGTGGACGCCTCGATGCTCACCGGCGAGTCGGTGCCGATCGAGGTCCGGCCCGGTGATGCGGTGGTCGGTGCCACGGTCAACGCCGGCGGGCGCATCGTCGTGCGGGCCACCCGGGTCGGCAGCGACACCCAACTTGCGCAGATGGCGCGACTCGTGGAGAACGCCCAGAACGGCAAGACCCAGGTGCAACGCCTCGCCGACCGGATCTCCGCGATCTTCGTGCCGATCGTCCTGCTGCTGGCCGCCGGCACCTTCGGGTTCTGGCTGGGCACCGGTGGTGGCGTGGCCGCGGCATTCGCCGCGGCGGTTGCGGTGCTGATCATCGCCTGCCCGTGCGCGCTGGGGCTGGCCACGCCCACCGCGCTGATGGTAGGCACCGGCCGCGGCGCCCAGCTCGGCATCCTCATCAAGGGCCCCGAGGTGCTGGAGTGCACCCGCCGCATCGACACCGTGGTGCTCGACAAGACCGGCACCGTCACCACCGGCCGGATGTCGCTGATCGACCTGCACGTCGCCGACGGTGAGGACCCCGACGAGGTGCTGCGGCTGGCCGGTGCGCTGGAGGACGGCTCCGAGCATCCCATCGCGCAGGCGATCGTCATCGGCGCCCGCTCGCGGGTCGATGAGTTGCCCACGGTGCAGGAGTTCCAGAGCACTGATGGCCTCGGCGTCACTGGTGTGGTCGAGGGTCACGCGGTCCTCGTGGGTCGCCCTGCTCTGCTCGAGCAGTGCAGCAACCAACTGCCTGGCGAGCTGGAGGCGGCGAAGAGGGCAGCCGAGCAGCGGGGCCAGACCGCGGTGGTGGTCGGCTGGGACGGCGCGGCCCGCGCCGTGCTCGTCGTCGCCGACACGATCAAACCAACCTCCGCGCAGGCCATCCGCCAATTGCGCCGCCTCGGGCTCACGCCAGTGCTGCTCACCGGTGACAACGCCGCGGTCGCGCGCAGCGTGGCGGGGGAGTTGGGGATCGACGAGGTGATCGCTGAGGTCCTGCCGCCGGACAAGGCCCAGGTGGTGGGCCGGTTGCAGGCCGAGGGCAAGGTCGTCGCGATGGTCGGCGACGGCATCAACGATGCCGCGGCGCTCGCCCAGGCCGATCTCGGGCTGGCGATGGGAACCGGTACCGACGTCGCGATCGAGGCCAGTGACCTCACCCTGGTCGGTGGCGATCTGCGTGCCACGGCGGACGCCATCCGGCTCGCCCGCCACACCCTGGGCACCATCAAGGGCAACCTGTTCTGGGCCTTCGCCTATAACGTGGCAGCCCTTCCGCTGGCCGCGGCCGGGTTGCTCAACCCGATGCTCGCCGGTGCCGCGATGGCATTCAGTTCAGTGTTCGTGGTCTCCAACAGCCTCAGACTGCGTCGCTTCCGCCCCCTTGCTGACAACGACAATTCGGCTGTGGGCGCACCGGTCATCGTCCGGGGCTGAGAACCACCATGCGAGTAGTTGTGCAGGTTCGTCCAGGATCGAGCCGGACCGTGGTCGGTGGGTCTCATGACGGCGCCCTCGTCGTCAGAGTGGGCGCTCAGGCCGTCGACGGTCAGGCCACGGCGGCGGCGTTGCAGGCTCTTTCGAAGGCACTCGGAGTGCCTCGCCGGGCAGTGGTGCTGGTGAGCGGCGCAACCAGCCGTACCAAGGTTGTCGATGTTCCAGATTCTGCACGAAACGCCGTGGCGGCTTTGCTGGCGCGGTAGCCGGCAGGGCTCGCCGGACTCGTGATTGGATACGCTGCACACAGGTACAGATTGACCCCCACGATCTATTAACGAAAGTGACCAACATGCTGGATTCCGATGCCCAGGCGTGGGTGAACGCCATCAACGAGCTGATGGTCAACCACTCCTCACAACCCGTCGACATCACCAACCTCGCCGAAGCCGAGGGCAAGATCGGTGAACGGCAGGTCACCGAGACGGGGCCTGGCCGGATTACTG
>JALZCO010000199.1 GCA_030863015.1 Actinomycetota bacterium | reverse complement strand
GGAAATGACCGCTTGTGGAGACGGCCTCCCGCACCATGAGACCACGACCGGATACGCGGTTCAAGATCGCCAACCCCACTTTACCCCCATGTTTGGCTAGCAAATGGTGGGGAACGACCGGTACTGACGAGTGTTCGTGATGCGCTAACGCCGCAGCTAGCGAGTACTGCTGGGCACTGTCCGGAATTATCCGGATGGTTCGATCTTAAATCGCAGGGTTGTTGGTTCAAGTCCAACTCGGGGAGCCAAAACCGCAGGTAGGACGATTCGATGAATCCGGTTGCCAAGATCCCCCCAGAAAACCCCTGGGTTCATGCAGGACTCACTCGCCGCGCCCTGATCCGTACTCACGATCACGGCTGCCGCATGTGAGCTGCCGATGATCTCCAACACCCGAGCCGCGTCCTCTAAGGCATCTTGCGCCCCATATAGAAGTCCTGCGTGACCGACACCTGCGAATGCCCAAGCTGGTCGGCAATTTTACGGGCACTCACTCCTGCTTCGTCCAGCAAAGTAGCCGCTGTCTTGCGAAATACGTGCGAGGTTACCCACGAATAACCTAGTCGCGTGAAGACGTCCCGTAAGTCGGCTTGAGTGTTACGTGCAAACCCCGAATCGTCGGTTCTAACATCGGCAACCCAGCTGGTTCAAGGAGTTGTATATCACGCGCCGAACCCGCACCGTTGCCACTGTCGCTGCTCTCGTCCATACCGGGCTACTCAGCTCTACAACCGCCGCCTCCGCCGTCCCCGACCCAATTGACCTACGTACCTGCGTCGTTGGAAGCGCCCTCGACTCACCAGTGTCGTCGATCCAAACAGCCCTAGCCTTCCCACCGAGATTCCTGCAGGCGACTGCCTGGCCCCGTAGAAAAGAATCCAGGGTCTGAAGTTGTCTATTAGACGTACTAAGGTAACGGGAGGTTTTGCGCACCATCCGGCAGCAGTCATCGCAGGCGATCTTGTAGGTTCTCGGTTCCAGTCCCAGGGAACCACTGATCGAACAGCGACTCACCCCCACGTCGCCGAGACCGATCGTGCAGCAGCCGTGTAGCAGCGACCCCCGACCACAGCAGACCGCACCCTTGTATCAACGCGGGTGGCCCTCTGGCGCCACGCCACCGCACACGGTCTGCCGAGGTTTTGAGAGCGAGGGGCCCAGTACAGCAGTGAAGTACAGCAACCGTGAAATCCGAGCGAGGCCCGATAAATTTCACCATGCCTGTGCCAGCGTATGAGACTCAATCGAACCTTGCCGCCTACAGTTCACACCCAAGAGGTCACAGCTTCGGTCCCAGTAGCATCTACCAAGCGAGATCCCTAATGCCGGAATGATCACCGAAATCCAAACGGTACGCCCCGGTAAGAAAATTAACCTTCTGCTGCCTGACGGATAGCAACCTGGAAAACAGCGAGATGTCGGCTCAGGCTGCAGCTAACCGCCCAACGGTATTGGAGGCAGTCTCATAGGCTTGCCCGACCCTCAAAACAGTCCTCTCGTCGAAAGGCCGACCCATAATCTGCATTCCCAGTGGGAGCCCGGCAGCGTTGAAGCTCACGGGCACTGAAAGGACCGGTAAGCCGGTGACGTTCCCCGGCAAGGTCAGACGTATCAGCGCAGTAACGATGTCCTCGGCTGTTCCGTCGGGCCAGATGACCTCAGCCGTACCCACGGCAGGAGCAGCCAACGGCGTGGACGGGCTAACCAGCACGTCGATGTCATCGAACATGGCCGCCCATCCCTGCTGTATCAGCGTGCGGACACGCAAAGCCTTGATGTAATCGGTCGCTAAGACAAACTCTCCCATTTCCAGGAAAAGCCGCACATCCGAACTGTAGAGATCGCCCTTATCGCGCAACCATTCCTGATGGTAGGCGCTCGCCTCCGGCAGAAGAATGCCAAACTCCACGGCGGCCGCAGCATCGGCGTACGGGATAGTCACCTCCCGCACCTGCGCACCGAGATCCTGCAGCACGCTGATCGCTTGGCGCACCGCTGCGGCGACATCATCGTGCACATGGTCGAAAAAGTAATTAGCCGGAACACCAACCCGTAGCCCGGTGATTTCCTGACCAAGCTCGGTGGTGTAGTCGGGTGCGGGCACATCGACACAGGCCGGGTCGAGCCGGTCAAACCCCGCGATGGCATTGAGTACCAGCGCGCAATCGCGGACATTCCTCGTCAGCGGACCGACGTGATCCAGCGACCAGGCCAACGAAGCAACGCCACGTCGCGACACCCTGCCGAAGGTGGGCTTGAACCCCACAGTCCCGCACAGGCTTGCAGGGATACGGATCGATCCTGCGGTGTCACTGCCCAGGCCGACCATGCAGGCACCCGCGGCGACCGCTGCCGCTGCGCCCCCACTGGATCCGCCGACGATATGTCTGGAATCCCATGGGTTGCGGCTAATCGGAGTGATCACGCCGCAAGCGAACTCATGGGTATGGGTCTTTCCGACCATCACCATCCCGGCGGCAAAAAGCCGCTCAACCGCTACCGCGTTGGTTTCGGGGACATAGCCGGCCCGTACTTTTGAGCCCGACGCCGAGGGGACGCCCGCGGTGTCGTACAGATCCTTCACACCCAGTGGTATGCCATGCAGCGGACCACGGTAGCGGCCAGCAGTGATCTCCTCCGCAGCGGCTTGGGCTGCGTTGCGGGCCAGATCGGCCGTGACGTAGGCGAACGCGTGAAATATGTTCTCCGTAGCCTCGATCCGGTCAAGTACCGAGTCGGTAAGCTCAACCGGTGACAGCCGCCCCGCCTGGATCTCCTCTGCGGCCGCGGTCAACGTCAGCTCGTAGGGCTCCATCCTCACGTCTCCCAGCGGGCATCGAAGGCTGTCGCTGGCGGTGTCTCACCGAGAGGGAAAGCGTCCAACGTGTCAATGAGAGCATAGATCCCTTCCAGGGCCGGCCCAACGACCTCCAAGCGATCAGCAGACAAATTAAGCCGGGCGACGCGGGCTGCATACATCAACTGGTCACTCGAAAATGACCGTGCGTCGGTGGACATTTCGTAACCTGCTCCCTTTTGCACAGACTACCATATCAGAGCGAGGGACGTCGTACAGCAGCGAGTACCGCAACCGTGGAACCCAAGTCAGACTTTGACGGACTACACCAGGTTTGTGACCACCGCATGAGCCTCCATCAAACCTTGTTGCGCACAATTCACACCGAAGTGGTCAGCGCGAGTCCCCAGAGTCTGTAACGACCAACCTCATATCACATTTAAGATACTACGTGGTCGACCCGCCGAACACGCCG
>JALZCO010000194.1 GCA_030863015.1 Actinomycetota bacterium | reverse complement strand
GCCGGGATGAGCTGGGTGAGCAATCTGTGCAGCCGGTTGATGGTCTGCGTGCGGGTCTTGATCAGGTCATCACGGTGCTCGACCAGGGCACGCAGCGCGAGGACCGCCTCGTCGATGGCCACGGTGTGCAACCCGGTCGCAGTCAGCGCGGCGATGCCGACCGAGGTCGCATCAGCGGTGTCGGTCTTGCGGCCGTGCCCCTGGGACAGGAGCCGGACCCGGGCGGCGAGCTTGGCGGGCACGTCCATCACGGTGATGCCCTCACCACACAGGCGCATGGCCAGCGGGGCACCCAGCCCGCCGGCACCTTCGATCGCCCAGCTGGCCTGCGGCCAGCGGCTGGCAAAACGCCGCAGCTGCTGGTAGCCCTCGGTGCTGACCGGCACCCGCAGCGTGGCCAGCGGCTGCAACGAGCAGTTCACCACGGCCGCAGTCCACGACGCCTTGTGCGGATCGACCGCGACGACCACCCGGTCAGACACCACATCCCTGCTCGACCCGAAACCCCCTCATCAACACCGACAATGGCCGACCCGAAACCCCCTCATCAACACCGACAATGGCTGACCGTGCGGTGAGGAGGGCACACCAACTTTGGGCAGCGCAGGCCTCTCTCAAGCCACTCCCCACCAGCGGCGCCGATCGGGTCGCAGGCCGTTAAGCAGTCAGCCCCTCAGGGCGACAGGTGTAACTCGAGCGACCCCGATCAGCGCCTGGGAGATCCTGGCTGCAGACCCTGATCTCCTGGCCGGCGATTAAACAAGTTGGTGTAACGATCAGTTGAATACCTAATGGCTGTCAAACCGCGCCGGAGGTTTTAACCTTCGGGGTGATGGGCCGGTCGATGGAGCGTGTGGTGACTCCTTGCTTCGCCGGTCCATCCCCTGGGTGTGCAAGGTGCGCCGGGCGGTGCGCAGTTCGGCGGAGAGGGTGTAGCGCTGAGCGATGATGGCCCGGGCTTGGGCGGTGGTGACAGCTCAGCCGTCGGTATCGCGTAGTTGGTAGTGGTCGTTGCGGCGCCAGCAGGCGGCGATGCGGGTGAGCAGGCTGGTGGCCGATGTGGCACAGCGCCGAGGTGTGGTGTTTGCCGCCGTGGACCATGAGTCGGTGATATTTCGCAGTGAGGACGGGATCGTTGCGCCGGGCGTGTTCGGCGGCCATGTACAGGGCTTCGCGTAGGCAGGCGTCGCCGGGCTTTGGGGGACCGCCATGGCGGCCGGTGAGCCCTGAGGAGTCCAGGCGAGGCACCAAACCGGATAAAGAACGGATACCAGCCAGAGAAGCGAAACGGCGGGGATACCGAGTCGGCCCAGGATCTGGGCGGCCAGGACGGGTCCCACGCCGGGTGCTGAGGTCATGATCCGGTCGGGGTCGGCGTCGGTGAGCCTAGGCGGGCTTCGATGGCTGTCGTCAGCCCGGTCGGGATAGTTCAGCTCGTCACCCCACAGTGCAGGGTTTGGGCTGCGACGGCCAGCAACTCCCGGGCCTTGGCCTGGCCCCAGGCGCCACGGGAGTGACGGTACAAAAACCGGGTCAGGCGGGCTTTGCCGAGGCGGATGACCTGGTGTGGGTCGGCGTAATGGGCCAACAACAGCAGCGCAGCTTTGCTCATGTTCGAACCCAGCGCACTCACCCAAGCCGGGCTAAGGATCTCCAACAGCGCATCCAGCCCCGTGAGGGTGGTGGTGCGCCGCTTGATCAGCGTCGGAGCTTGCGAGCAGTGAGATCGACTTGTGGCCATCGGAGCCCCGAGTGCCTCGCCTCGGCGCAGTCCGAGCGTGAGTGCGACTGACCACCGGGCTCGTTGGGTTGCTTGCTGGCCACGGCGAGCCGCCGCCGGGCTTCATCGATGGTGAGCAGCTCGCTTCCTCGTCGTCGAGTCGGGGTGGTTTGGCGACCATCGCAACGTTCAGCGCGACGTGCTTGCGCTTCACGGCCACGCTCAGCGAGCCGCAAGGTCCGGTGCGCGTGGTGCACCGTGCCAGCCGAGAACCCGGACCGGATCATCCCCGTAGAGCTTTTCGACGTGTTCTGGTTCGAGTTTGTCACTTCGATGCGTGCCGAGGCCGGGTACGAGGTGGCTGGTGACGTCGGTCCGGTAACCGACCAGTGTCTTGTAGCGCACGGAGTGCGCGGCGATGTTGTCGAGCCAGTGGGTAAGCCATTGCTCAACGGTCCAGGCAAGTCGACCTTACGCACACGGCCGCTATCGCGTTGCTTCTCCAACACCCGGACCCCGCGGGTAAGCTCCGCTCGGGTCTTGCACTCTACGTGGCGACGGTCCGGCTTCCCTTCGTCGCGAACGCCCATCGT
>JALZCO010000185.1 GCA_030863015.1 Actinomycetota bacterium | reverse complement strand
ACGCAGAGCTGGTACGTCGCGGTCTGGCCCGATCCCGCGACCACGCCGCTGAACTCGTGGCACAGCGGCGGGTCCGGATCCACGGAGTGACGGCTACCAAGCCGGCCACTGGAGTCGATCCGGACACCCCGTTGCTGGTCCAAGCGAAGGCAAACGAACCCGAGTGGGTGTCGCGCGGCGCCCGAAAGCTTCTCGGTGCGCTGGGTGCCCTCATCGAGGGAGGCCCGACCGTGGCTGGTCGGCGTTGCTTGGATGCCGGCGCGTCCACCGGCGGCTTCACCGACGTGTTGTTGCATCGCGACGCCCGTGAAGTGGTTGCCGTTGACGTCGGCTACGGGCAGCTCGCTTGGTCGTTGCGTACCGATCCACGGGTCCGGGTGCATGACCGAACGAACGTGCGGACACTGCGGCCCGAGATTATCGGCGGCGCCGTCGATCTGACCGTGGCTGACCTGTCCTTCATCTCACTGCGCCTGGCGCTACCCGCGCTGGTCGGATGTACCAAACCCGACGGCGACCTGCTACCGATGGTGAAACCCCAGTTCGAGGTCGGTCGGGAGAACCTGGGCGCCGGCGGTGTGGTCCGTGACCCGATGCTGCGCGCCCAGGCCATGCTGGACGTGGTCACGGCTGGGATCGATCTCGGGCTCTGCCTGGTCGACGCCACCGCGAGCCCACTGCCAGGGCCCTCGGGAAACGTCGAATACTTCTTATGGTTTCGCCGCGGTCCGGCCGATTCGTGGCGCCGCGCCGAAGAATTGGTGCGTACCGCTGTGCAGGACGGTCCGCCATGAGAGTCGGAGGCGAGGTCCTTCTGGTCTTGCACACCGGGCATCCCGAGAACCTGCGTATCGTGGACAAGGTCGCGAACCGGCTGGCCACGGCAGGGGTCGGGCTGCGGGTGCTCGCCGAGGAAGCCACGCATCTGGATCCCGCGCTGCGCGGCCGCGAGATGCCGACCGGTCCAGAGGCGACGGCTGGCGCGGATCTCGTCGTGGTGCTCGGTGGCGACGGCACCCTGCTGCGGGCTGCTGAACTGGCCCGACCGTGCGGCGTTCCGCTGCTCGGGGTGAACCTGGGCAGGATCGGTTTCCTCGCCGAGGCCGAACTTGACTCGCTTGACGAGGCGATGCGTGCCATCGTCGCCGGCGATTACCTCGTCGACGAGCGGATGACTGTTGAGGTCATCGCCACTCTCAATGGTTCCACGCTGGCCCGAACCTGGGCGCTCAACGAGGCGAGTGTCGAAAAGAGTCGCCGGGAACGGATCCTCGACGTGGTGCTCGAGGTGGACCGCAGGCCGGTCTCCGGGTTCGGCTGCGACGGGGTGCTCTGCGCCACCCCCACCGGCTCCACCGCCTATGCCTTCTCCGCCGGCGGGCCGCTGGTGTGGCCGGACGTCGACGCGCTCGTTGTAGTCCCCAGCAATGCTCACGCGCTGTTCGCCCGTCCGCTGGTGGTGTCGCCAGACTCGGTGGTGGCCGTCGAGACCCATCCAGATGGCCATGCTGCGGTGCTGTGCTGCGATGGACGCCGCACCTGTGAGCTGCCGGCGGGCGCTCGGGTCGAAGTGTTCCGTGGCGCCACGCCGATCCGGCTGGTGCGCCTGCACGATTTCCCGTTCACCGACCGCTTGGTGCGCAAGTTCGAGTTGCCGGTGCAGGGTTGGCGGGGCCCCAGGCCACGTTGACTACCCGCGTTGACCGTTAGGGCGGGCGTGGCGCGCTAGGGTGCGGCCCGTGCTCACCGAGATGCGCATCGAAGGCCTCGGTGTGATCGACGAGGCCACCCTGGACCTGCACCCCGGTCTGACCGTGGTGACCGGTGAGACCGGAGCAGGTAAAACGATGGTGGTCACCGGCCTGCACCTGCTCGCCGGTGGGCGAGCCGACGCCTCCCGGATCCGCCGCGGTGCTGACCGTGCCGTCGTGGAGGGCCGCTTCCGGCCATCCGGGGGAAGCCCGGCGACGGACCTGGCGAAAGAGGTGGGTGCCCGAACAGACGAGGACGGCAGCCTCATCGCCAGCCGCACCCTCACCGCAGACGGCCGGTCCCGGGCCCACCTGGGTGGCCGCTCGGTCCCGGCGGGGGTGCTGGCCGACCTGGCTGACAGCATGCTCGCGGTACACGGTCAAAACGATCAGCTGAGGCTGCTGCGGCCCGGTGAGCAGCGGGCCGTGCTGGATCGCTTCGCCGGTGATGTGGTGTGCGGACCGCTGGACGCCTACCGCCGCGTTCGGCAGGAGAGGCTGGATTGTTGCGCCGAGCTCACCACCCGGCGGGATCGTTCT
>JALZCO010000168.1 GCA_030863015.1 Actinomycetota bacterium | reverse complement strand
CGCCAGGACGGCGGCTGGTTCGCCGTGCTCAACGCCGAGATCCTCTGCGCCATCACCTGAGGGGCCTCATCCAACTCCCGCAACCGGCGCCAGCCGTAGCACCGGTAGCGAAGCAAAGCCTCGCTGTATGAATCGCGGCGTCCTTCTGGACGCGGTGTCGCCGCAGCGGCGTGCCGGAAGCGCAGAAGACTGGGGTAGCCGCAGCTCGGGGTCTGCCTGACGGATGCGCGACGGCCGAGGTTGTCCTGACGTTGACATCAAAGCTACAGTCCCTGTTATAGGGTATGTCCACCACCTCTGCTGGGCTCTTGCTTCCTGTGACTCGGACTTCTGGAGGTGACACCGTGATAACGAACCCCGTTGCCCCGTTGAGCGGGTCAGATCCGGTTGATCCGGCTCTGCCCGCTCTGCCCACTGCACCGACTGGTTGGCCGGTGGGTTCCTACACCACCTATGAGGAGGCTCAGCGCGCCGTTGACTATCTGGCTGACAACGCCTTCCCGGTGCGGGATGTGACGATCGTGGGCGTTGATCTCATGCTTGTGGAGCGCGTCATCGAGCGACTCACCTGGGCCCGGGTCCTGCTGTCGGGGGCGGCCTCGGGTGCCTGGTTTGGCCTGTTCGTCGGCCTGCTGCTTGCTCTCTTCAGCCCCCGGCCCGGCTCGTGGGTGCCGATCATGGTCGGGCTGGTCAGCGGTCTGGTGTTCGGTGTGGTCTTCGCCGCGGTGGGCTACGGTGCCACCCGGGGCCGGTGTGACTTCACGTCTGCCAGCCAGATCGTCGCCGGGCGCTACCCTGTCTGTCAGGTTGACGTGAGACAGCAGCAGTAGCTGGCCTTCGCTACAGGGTGAGACTGGATGATCTATCTTCGATGACGATGACGACTGCACCCGTGCTTGAGGGCCACGATGGGGTCGTGCCTGAGTCCGACCCTGCTGCCCGGCCGCGTAGACGCACGTTCACCGCCGCCTACAAGAGTGAGATCCTCGACCGGTACGACGCCTTGCCCAAGGGTTCGTCCGAGCGGGGGGCGCTGCTGCGCGGGGAGGGCCTCTACAGCTCGCACGTCGCCGAGTGGCGCAAGCAGCGCGACGTCGGCGCCGAGGCGGGTCTCGCCCCGCGCAGCTCGGTGGGCACGCGCGCCAGGACTCCGGAGCAGAAGGAGCTGGACAAGCTGCGCCGGCGCAATAGCGCGTTGGAGGCCGAGTTGGACAGGACCCGGTTGGCGTTGGAGATCACGGGAAAAGCACACGCGCTCTTGGAGCTGCTCTCCGAGAGCGCGGACACCGACCCGCGGTCGATGAAGTGATCGACACCGCGTTCGTTCAGCTCGTGCCGGTGATGTCGGTGGCCCGGGCGTGCGCGCTGCTGGGTAAGTCCCGCGCGACGCATTACCGCCGTCAGGCCCCGCCGCGGCTCGGACCGCGGCCGGCGCGGCCGGTGCCGCCGAACAAGCTCACCGAGGCCGAGCGTCAGCATGTCCTGGGGTTGCTGCGCTCACCGGCCTACTGCGATCTGGCCCCGGCGCAGGTGTGGGCCCGGCTGCTCGACGAGGGCATCTACCTGTGCTCGATCTCCACGATGTACCGGCTGCTCGCCTTGGTCGGACAGAGCCGGGAACGACGCCGCCAACGCACCCATCCGGCCAAGAACAAGCCCGAGCTGATCGCGACCACCGCCAACCAGGTGTGGTCGTGGGACATCACCAAGCTGCCCGGGCCGACCCGCGGGGTCTACTACGAGCTGTTCGTGATCATCGACATCTACTCGCGCTACGTCGTGGGCTGGACCGTGGCCGCGGCCGAGACCGGTCAGCTCGCCGAGGCGTTCATCGCCGAGACCCTCGACGCCCAGGGCGTCGAACCCCGACAGCTGACCCTGCACGCAGACCGGGGCACCTCGATGACCTCCAAACCCGTCGCGCAGCTACTGGTTGACCTCGGCGTCGCGCGCAGCCACTCCCGCCCGCACGTCAGCAACGACAACCCCTTCTCCGAGGCGCAGTTCAAGACCTTGAAGTACTGCCCGGCGTTCCCGGCCCGGTTCGGGTCGATCGCCGATGCCCGCGCGTTCTGCACGGCGTTCTTCGAGCACTACAACCACGTCCACCGCCACGCCGGGATCGGGCTGCACACCCCCGCCTCGGTCCACTACGGCACCGCCACCGAGATCCGCGCCCAGCGCGCCGCCACCCTCAACGCGGCCTACGCCGCGAACCCGGCCCGGTTCAACCACCGCCGACCAACACCACCCGCACTCCCCACCGCCGCCTGGATCAACGACCCCAACCGCGACGCACTCATCAAAACCGCATGATCAACTGTCTCATCAGGCTTGACAGGTTCCGCGGCGGTGATCGATACCGGGGAGAACGTGTTGGGAACGCATAGTTTCTCCACCACCCGCGCTGGCTACCGGGCGCTGATCCGCTGGCTGCGTTCGTTCGGTGATGTCCGG
>JALZCO010000150.1 GCA_030863015.1 Actinomycetota bacterium | reverse complement strand
GTTGCCGGCCATCTGGAAGAAGGTGTTGTGCCGTGTGGTCTTCCCGACCTCATCGATATCTGGCGTGCGCACACACTTCTGGATGGAGGTCGCGCGGCTGTACGGGGGCGTCGCCTGGCCAAGGAAGTACGGCTTGAAGGGCACCATGCCGGCATTGACGAACAGTAGGTTGGGGTCCTCGACCAGCAATGGCGCGCTGGGCACCACGGTATGCCGGGAGCGTCCGAAATGGTCGGTGAAACGCTGGCGTATCTCGTGGGTCTGCACGGGTTTTCCTCGACCTAGGCCCGCGCGGAGGTACTACCCGCGCGGGCACCGGCCTGCCCGGGCAGAAGCTGGATGCCGGTACGCTGGGTAACGGTGGCCTGCAGTTCGGCTTCCCGCTCGGCCATCCCCGCCCGCACCTCGGCGCCGAAAGATCCCACCGCCGCGGCCAGTTCCCGCATTGCATAGCCGACGTTCTCGGCGGCGCCTGCCGGGGTCATTCGGCGGGCGGCCGCGGCAGCCCTGCGATTGGCTGCAACGCCGGCAGCAACACCCACGCCGAACCAGAAAATTCGCTTCACCGCCGACCCCCGCTCCGCCTTCCTCGTTGTTTACGTGCGGCACGTTCTTCGCGCTTGCGACTCTTGCGCCGCCCTCGCATCGCCTTGCTTACGCCATAGGACAGCGCCGCCACCCGCACCAGCGGCCCGCCGAGGGTCGCGGTGAACAAGGAAGTCAGCGCGGAGACGTTGCCGGTGACCGCCTGCGCGTTCGCCGTGATCCCGTCCAGCCTCTCCAACTGGGCATTCACGTGCGTGACTGTGGTGTTCGCCCCGTTGAACAGCGGATCGGCTTCGTCGCTGGCCTTGCGGATCGCCAACGTCGCCTCGTCAAGGGTACGCCCCAGCTTGATCAGGGGTACCGCGAGCAGGCCAACCAGCACCACGAAGGCGCCGGCGGCGATCAGCGCGGCGATCTGGCCTGCCGACACGTGCCCTCCTCAATGCCGATTGACCGGTCGCGGTCAGCTGCACGCCGCCCCCGGTGAACGGCGGTCAGGCTACCGCGTGGCCCGATTGCACAGCGGGTTGGATACCGCATGCAGCCGCAGCGTTGTTTCAGCCAGCAGCCGCCGGGTCGTCAGTTGCTCCACCGCGATGGTCGGCTTGAACACGTCGAATAGCACGAACCGGTGGGACAGCTCAGGGAAGCGCCGGTGATAGGCCTCGATGCCACCGCGCACCACCGCCCAGAACTCCTGCTCGTCGAACCCGTAGACGTCTGCCAAGAGGATCGCGAGCTCGCCAAGGTTGATGAACAGCAGCGCGTCGAGCAGGAAGTCGGTGACGAGGTCGGGCTCGTCGGTCTCGACGAAGGAGTTGGGATTCATATGGTGCGCCGGCGTCGTTGCGAGCTCTGGGCACAACGCAGGATTGGCCAGCTGCGTTCGGGAAAACCGCACCCCGTCGTGGAAGTCCCTGACCGCCAGCCGCCGCGGGCGCCCGTGGGAGTGCACCAGCACCATGTTCTGCGCGTGGGCCTCGAGGGCGATGCCGTGTCCCTGCAGCAGGTGTACCAGCGGCACGACGGTTACCGCGATCAGCTCCTCGAGCCACTGCCGTACGCCGAGTGCGCGCACCCACGGCTCCACCAGCGGGGTGCCATCGAGCTCGCGTGCGGCGAGGCCGTTGAACGGCACTGCTTGCTCCCCGGGTTCCAGGTGCAGATGCAGGCTTTGGCGCCAGATGCAGGCCAGCACGCCGTAGGTGTCCGCACGCACGAGTTCGGACACCGGTGCAGGGTCGACCGCCACGCCCATCACCTCGCCGAGCACGATGAGCCTCAGCTCCTCGCGGAGGTAGCCGTCCTCGGTGACCACCCGGCGCAACCAGTCGGAGATCAGCGGCGCATTGCCGACGGTGTACGGGGCGAGCACCCTGCTGGTCGAGGTGTTCACGATCGACAAGGCCAGCTTCAGGTAGGCCCGTTCGGGAATGTCCCGGCAAGCCAGGGTACGCAACGACTGCTGAGCGAGGTGGGCGTGCGGGTCCTCGCCGAGCACGACCAGCTCCCGGTTGCGGAGTTGGGTGGCGAAGACGCGGCTGACGTGTTCGCGCCACTGCCACGGGTGCACCGGCACGAACGTGTAGTCCGCCGGATCGCCTCCGGCCTGACAGATCCGCTGCTGGAACTTCTCGACGGTGGCGCTGCCCAGCTGTTCGCACAGGAAGGTGGTCTCGTGCAACTCGGTGGATACCGAAACCATCGACGTGCTCCGGTGAGCGGCCAGCCATAACGGGTGGATGGCTTGGGCGAACTCCGGTCCCCAGGCAAGGTTGTCCGTCAAGTTGAAACCGATCCGTGACTTGTAGGCGGGGTGGTATGGGTGCCCCTCGGTGATGGCCGACTCCAGCGCGTCGTAGTCCGCCTCGCAGAGCAGCCAGCGCAGGCCACCTCGTCGTGCCCGCAGGTACTGCGCGAGGGTGTCCTTGATCAGGGTCTCCTCCAGCTCGCGGGCGAACGTGGCCACCCGCGTCGCGTCTGCACGAAGTCCACCGCGCACTTCGCTGAGTAATCTCGTCGTCGAATCGGCCTCGGCGGTGCCACCGGACCCGCAGCGAAGCACCGGCTCCGGTCCCAGCCGCACCCGGTCGAACCCGTACCGACGCGTCGCGGTGAATAGATAAGAAACGGCGTCGCCGTGCTCATCGATGCCATCGACAGCGCTACGCCCGTCCTCGGCGCTACGCCCGACCAACGTTCCCTCGTACAGCAGCGACTCCAGCAGTTGCCGGAACAGCCGCCGACGTACCTGCTCGAATTGCTCGGCGCGCAACGCACGCTCAATGAGATCGGGGTCTGGTGTCACGGTTGCTCCTGGTCAGTACAGGTTCAGCCAGGTACCGATCTGCTGGCGCCGGGCGCGCAGGTACACCTGCGCAGCGCAAGCAATGTCCTCGACCGCCATACCCATCGGGTTGAGCACGATGATCTCGTCGTCGCTGTCGCGGCCGGGGCGCCGCCCGCTCAGCACCTCACCGAGCTCGGCGTGTAGCTGTTCGCGGGAGAACTTCCCGGCCAGCACGAGCTGATTGATGATCTTTTTCTCGCGATTGCTCTGCTCCCAGTCGTCCACGACGACCTTGTCCGCGTTGAGGAAGACGTCCTGGTGCACATCCATGATCGAAACATTGCTGACGAAAGCGCCGCGTTTGAGCCAGCCGAACGGGATGTAGGGCTGGTCGGTCACCGTGCAGGGGATGACGACGTCACCGGGCCGGGTCGCGTCCTCCGCGCTGCCGGCCACTCGCATGGTGACTGCGGGATGCTGGTTGGTGAGGTCGCTGGCGAGGGCTTGCGCGGCGGCGCGGTTGAGGTCGTAGACGTGCACGGTCCCGATGTGGTCGAACTGCTGGAGCAGCGCGAGGATCTGGGTCCGCCCGATGACACCGCAGCCGATGACAGTGATATCGGTGAAGCCCTGACGAGCCAGCTTGGCGGCGGCCAGGCAGGTCACAGCGGCGGTGCGCCAGGCGCTGATCAGGCTGGCTTCAAGGATCGCGATCGGGTAGTTCGTCTGGGGATCGTTGAGCACGATCACGCCGCTGGCTCTGGCCAGACCGGCTCGGCTGGGGTTGTCGTGCTTGCTCCCGACCCACTTGATGCCGGAGATGGCGGGATCGGCGAGGTGCGCAGGCATGGCGATGATCCGATCGGCGATATGGCCTTGCTTGCCGTGGGCGCGCAGGTAGGGCTTGAGTGGCTGGATCACCTTGCCCTGCGCATGGGCGACCAGCGCGTTGTGCAGCGTCTGCAGGTACAGGTCAGAATGGTCACCACCCACTGCGGCGACGTCGCCACGGCTCAGGTAAAGAATACGTGGCGTCTTTGTCGAGGCGCGCTCAAATGCGAGGGACACCGGTTCTCCTTTATCTACCCGCCGATCACCTGGTGACATCGAGATCCCCACAGTCCGCAAAGATCGTGACGATGCGCAGGCCTCGGTAATGCAGGCAATACCCGAAATTTGCGCTCACGAAGAACCTGGTTGCGCCTCCGCGAACATCCCTTCGGCCTCCAGCAGAGCGCGAAAGGCGTGGGTGGTCGCCCCGAGGTGGTCCACATGAATGATCTCATCGATCTCTCGGGCGAGGGCAGCGTGTGGCCTATGCATGCAACACGGAGTCCGGAATACATTCGATGGCGGTATCGGTGTCGGTCATCGGCCCCTTGTTGTTGCAGACTGCGTCACGAGCTCACATCAAGGTATTTAGTGAGGCTAGCCTAAGTTCACTCCAAGATCAATACCTCCTGGTTCGTGGATACACGGTCACGGTGGCCGCGACCCGGCGTTACACCTGCAGGTTCAAACCTGCGACACCCACCGGGTAAAACTATTGCTGCTCGTGGCCGCGGATGATTCGACGCAGCTTGGGCACCCGCTCGGCGAGGTCCCGTTCCGCGCCGTGCCCGCGGGGCTCGTAGTAGTCGCGTCCGACCAGGTCACTGGGTGGGTATTGCTGGGCCAGCACCCCGTCTGGCACGTCGTGTGGGTAGCGGTAGCCCTGCGCGTGACCCAGCCGGGCAGAGCTCGCATAGTGCCCATCGCGCAGGTGAGCTGGGACCGGTCCGGCGGCCCCGGCCCGGACGTCGGCCAACGCGGCATCGATCGCAGTGATCACCGCATTGGATTTCGGCGCAGTGGCAAGGTGCACGGTGGCCTGAGCCAGTGCAAGCCTGCCCTCAGGCATCCCGATGAGCTGGACGGCATGCGCGGCGGCCACCGCGGTTTGCAGCGCCGTCGGGTCCGCCATCCCGACGTCCTCGCTCGCATGCACCACCAGTCGCCGGGCGATGAACCGGGGGTCCTCACCGGCCTCCACCATCCGCGCCAGGTAATGCAACGCCGCGTCCACGTCGGATCCGCGGATCGACTTGATGAACGCGCTGATCACGTCGTAGTGCTGATCGCCGGCGCGGTCATAGCGCACCGCGGCCCGGTCCACGACCGACTCGACGCAGGGTAGATCCACCACCGTGCTGCCGATCGCGGTCACCGCCTCGACAGCGGTCTCCAGTGCGGTCAGCGCTCGCCGGGCATCTCCAGCGGCAAGCCGCACCAGATGCTCCTCGGCTGGGCGCTCCAGCGTGATCGACCCAGCCAGGCCACGCGCGTCAGCCACGGCACGCCGGATCAGCGTCCGCACGTCGTCGTCGGACAGTGGGTGCAGCTGCAGAACCAGCGAGCGGGACAGCAACGGTGACACCACGGAGAAGAACGGGTTTTCGGTTGTCGCGGCGACCAGCAGGACGACTCGGTCCTCGACGGCGCCGAGCAGCGCATCCTGCTGAGTGCGGGAGAAGCGGTGGACCTCGTCGATGAACAGCACTGTGGCGTCCCCGCCCTCGCGGCCCAACCGGCGGCGCGCACCGTCGATCACGGCGCGGACCTCCTTGACCCCGGCCGACAGCGCCGACATCGCCTCGAAGCGCCGGCCGGTCGCCTGCGAGACCAGTCGAGCCAGCGTAGTCTTCCCGGTCCCCGGCGGGCCGTACAGGATCACCGACGCCGCGGCACCGCCCTCGATCAGCCTGCGCAGCGGGCTGCCCGGGGCCAGGAGGTGGTCCTGCCCGACAACCTCCTCCAACGCGGCAGGTCGCATCCGGACTGCCAACGGTGCCGACGCGGACAATCGCGCTTCGGCGCGGTCCTGCGCCTGCACAGCAAACAGCCCGTCGGCGAAAAGGGCCCCGTCATCCGCTGCACCGTTATCTGGCACACCGCGACGGTACCGCCGTGGGCCGACCAGTAGATCAGCCCTGGGTCAGCGGATGGCGAAGGTCACGATTGTCACGGCGGGTGCGCACGCCGTCGGCGGCCTCCCGCGCCACGTCAGCCTGGACCAGGTCACCGGGTGGATCGACCGCAGCGCCCCGCAGCAGGACGAGGTGGACAGTGCCGCAATCCCTGCGCAGGCAGTCAAGCACCGCGTCCGTCGCCTCCGCCGGGCATGTGACGCGCAGGTGCAGCACGGCTATCCCTTTGCGGGAGGTTTCGCGTCCACCCCGGCCTCGGTGCGCTGCTGCGGGGTGATCGGAGCGGGAGCACCGGTGAGCGGATCGAGACCGCCACCAGACTTCGGGAACGCGATGACCTCGCGCAGCGAGTCGGCACCGGCGAGCAACATGCAGATCCGGTCCCATCCGAAGGCGATTCCCCCGTGTGGTGGGGGGCCGTAGCGGAAGGCCTCCAGCAGGAACCCGAATTTCTCCCGAGCCTCGTCGTCGGAGATCCCGAGTACCCGAAACACCCGCTGCTGCACATCGGGCTGATGGATGCGGATTGATCCCCCGCCGATCTCGTTGCCGTTGCAGACCATGTCGTAGGCATAGGCCAGCGCCGAGCCCGGCGCCTCCTCGAAGCGATCGAGCCACTCCGGCGTGGGCGCGGTGAAAGGATGGTGCACCGCCGTCCAGCGGCTGTGGCCGATCGCGACATCCCCGCTGCCCTCAGCCAGCTCGAACAGCGGTGCGTTGATGACCCACACGAACGACCAGGCCGATTCGTCGATCAGCCCGCAACGCCTACCGATCTCTACCCGGGCAGCACCCAGGAGCGTACGCCCGTCACGGGATTCACCCGCAGCGAAGAAGAC
>JALZCO010000145.1 GCA_030863015.1 Actinomycetota bacterium | reverse complement strand
AGGCGTTGGGGCCGGCCGCCGCACCGGTGCTGCAGGCGGCGCTTTCTGCACTGGAGCAGGTACCTGAGTGGAGTGCACCGGCCATCGAGCAGGCGCTGAAGTCGGCGTTGGTCGACGGCCTGGCGCTCACGCCGCGGAAGGCGTTCGCTCCGGTCCGCGTTGCGGTGACCGGGCACACGGTCTCTCCGCCGCTGTATGAGTCGATGGAGGCGCTGGGCCGCGATCGCTCGCTGCACCGGTTACATAGCGCTGTGCAACAAAGTAGCGCGGAGTAACCAGGCCTGAGGCTGAGAAGTTCACCGGGTCAGCAGAGTCGGCGCGGCCTGTCGACGATCTAACGTGCACCAGGTGACTCTCGCGCCCGAGCTAAGCCCTCCTCAGCCTTCCGCCCCATCGGCGCCGGTTCCGGTTGTTGCCGTCTGCTTTGATGTGGACGCGACCCTGGTCGACTACGAGGCATCCACCCGTGCCGGCCTGCGTGAGCTCCTTGGCACTGATGAGGCTTGGGCCGATTGGTGCGCACTCACCGACTGGCACTATCTGCGCTACCTCGGCGGCACGGTTGACTTTGACACGATGCGCCAACAGCGCACCAGAGACTTCTTCGCATACCGGGGGGAAGTCCTCTGCCACGGGGAGGTAGTCCGGCGCGAGGAGCGCAGGGTAGCCGCCATGCGGCGGGCCTGGCGACTTTTCGACGACGCGTTGCCGTGTCTTCGGGCGCTGCGTGCCCTCGGTCTGCGGCTGGCCGCGATCACCAACGCAGCCGGTGACTATCAGCGCGCGAAGCTCGGTGCGCTGGGCCTTGACTCTGTCTTCGACGCGGTGCTGATCTCCGGGGAGCTCGGTGTGGCCAAACCGCACCGGGCGATATTCCGCAGGGCCTGCCGCACCCTGGGCGTACACCCCGCCCAGGCCCTGCACGTCGGCGACCGGCTAGACACCGATGCCGAGGGCGCACGGGACGCCGGGTTACACGGGGTCTGGCTGGACCGCTCCGGCTGCGGCGTGGTCCCGCAGAGTGCTGGGATCTCGGTGATCGGTCGGCTAGCTGAACTTCCCGCCCTGGTCACCCGGCTTGCCGGCTGAGCTGCCGGCAGTCGAGTGGAACCCTGCTCAGTGGATCGACTACGATCCCTCGCGGTGCTGATCCGGGCTCCGGATGGGTCCGGAATCGGACAGCAGGTGGGGTATGGTGTAATTGGCAGCACGACTGATTCTGGTTCAGTTAGTCTAGGTTCGAGTCCTGGTACCCCAGCGATCGCGATTATCGTGTTCTTGCGGCCCCGTCGTCTAGCGGCCTAGGACGCCGCCCTCTCAAGGCGGTAGCGCGGGTTCAAATCCCGTCGGGGCTACATCGTTTTTGCTTGCGGAGATGAAGGAGAAGCCCGAGGGTCAACCATCCGCCGATAAACCCGGCTGATCGAGTTCTCCCACTGATCCAGGGCCGCTCACGGCGCTGCGAGGTCCAGACGGCAGCCAGTGGCCGGCCCGCCGAACTCCGGCTCGCTCCATGCGTTCCAGCGCGGCGGGATTGCACGGCGCAGACAGCATGTGCACGTCGATCGGGCAGTCCGCGCGCGAGCGTAGTTTGTCGATGCTGTCAAAGACTCCCTCGTTGCTGCGGTAGCTCGGGAACCACGCGTCACCGAATGCCAGTACGCGATTCAGGACGGTCGTCCGTTCCGCCAACGAGTACAGGCATCGCCTCGACGCGCTCCTGGAACACCCTCGTCCGCTGGCCTGATCGTCGACCTGCCGACGCTCGTGCTGCCAGTCATATGCATAAGCAGCGTCCGGGTGCCGCGCCTGTCATCCTGAGGTCCTGAGCCTGCATCACCGACCCTGGCTGTGTCGCCGAGGCGAGTTTCGCCGGCTGGGCTCGCCTTCCTTTGGGCCGAAATGCGCTGGTGACGGTGAATCAGCTCGGCCCAGAGCGCGGCGACCGTTTTCGCGTCTCCCAAGCTATCGAGCTTCGGGGACCAGTTGACATAGCGACGTCCCTTGACGTCGGTAGATTGATAGGGCAATTGCAGATTGTTATCACGGTCCCCATAGAAGGGTTGGAAGACGATATAAACTCGCCAACCTACGTTCGGGTCAAATTCGATCGAGAAGCCGTAGTCAGCCAAGCCGTCCCGCGTTCGGTAATCTAATACGGCCATGATTCATCCTTCCGTGACGCATGAGACTCTTAACGGCACGAGGGTGGTGGACCCTGGCCGCCCTTCCAGTTACTAGCTCATAATCGCAGACACCACCGGTGGATGTCGCTCACGCCTGCCAGAGAGATTTCTTCACCTGGGTCGAACCGCGCTGAGGTTCGAGGATCGAGATTCTTTGGCGCAGAAGCTCACCGCCAACGGCCTGATTGCTTCCGGTGAAACCGACGAATCCGGCTATCACCTCGGACGCATCGCCTCGAGCGTGTATAAAGATGCCTAGTGTCGCGTAATCCCACTGTCTTTACTTAGCATTATTGTCGACGAGTTTCTTGATGTTGGTCTCAACGAGGCGGACCTTGGCTAGGATCTCGTCGGCGGTGGCGGTCCAGACGAACGGTTTGGCGCTGGTGTTCCAGTGCGTGATGTAGTCGCGTATCTGCTTGATCAAGACTTTGACACTGCTGAAAGTGCCCCGACGGATGGACTGGCGGGGTGATGATACCAAACCAGGTTTCGATTTGGTTGAGCCAAGACGAGCCGACCGGGGTGAAGTGAAAATGGATGTGCGGATTGTTCTCCAACCATGCCTGTACGGCTGGGGTGGTATGAGTGGACAGGTTATCTAACACCACTTGGATGTCCTTGCCAGCGTGAGGTTTCACAGCTTTCTTGAGGAAGGCCAGGAAGTCATCACCATCACGGGTAGCTTTGCACTCACCGAAGACCTCACCGGTGCCCACGTTCAGCGCGGCGAACAGATTTGTCGTGCCGTGGCGGACGTAGTCATGGGTGCGTTTCTCGGTCGAGTCGAAACCAATCGGCAGCATCGGCTGGGTCCGGTCCAACGCCTGGATCTGCGTCTTCTCGTCCATCGACAGCACCACGGCCCCACCTGGTGGGTCGAGGTAGAGCCCAACGATGTCGGCGATCTTCTCAGCGAACGCCGGATCTTTGCTCACCTTAAACGTGCCTGCCCCGGTGTGGCTTCAATCCGTTCTCGCGCCACAACTTCGCCACGTAATGGTGCGACACGTACACACCTTCGGTTCGCTTGATGAAAGCCGCCATTTCCCGGCTCGACTAATGCGACAGCCCAGTATCAGTCGGTGGGCTGGTTCGAGTCGCCGCCAAAATCCGGGCACGAATCGGCACAGGAACCTGCTCACGAGGTGCCGCGTGAGACCGGTCAACCAATCCGGCAAGTCCTTCGGCCTCATAACGGCCTAGCCAAAATCCACCGTCGGACGCGATAGCCCCGCCAACTTAGCGATCTGCTTCTTCAATCGACCTTCCGCGCGCCACAACACAACCCGCGCCCGTGTCGCCACTGGCGCTGGAACATCCGCACTTTTCACCACAGCCTGCAATTCTGCCCGCTGGTCTATAGTCAACTCCATCTACCTATCCAACACTACGATCAAGTAGAACCGCGTAAAGTATCAAGGCTCACGAGACACTAGAAGGTGACATGGTCATGCCACGAAAGCAAGGTAGCGAGGCGTACCGCGATCAACAGCGGGAACGCCTCGCTAGGCTCGGCGTGGACGGTCGCCAACTCATCGAGCCGGTTGTGGCCGACTTGATGCGCTGCGGATGCCGGCCACGCGATGCTTGGCGGCTGGCCTGGGAACTCACCCAAGGTGAGGTTGCGGCGCGGTTCAACCAGATCAGAGGCAACTCGAACATGCGCATGCGTGG
>JALZCO010000366.1 GCA_030863015.1 Actinomycetota bacterium | reverse complement strand
GCTCGTCGCCGGCCGCACCCTGGCGGGCGTGTTGGTGGTGGCGCCGAACTCCAGGTACACGTTTTCCTTTCTGCGCCCGGCCGGCACCTCGCTGCACGAGGTGCAGATGCCGGAGGCCAGCTCCCAGTTTCGCTCCCGCGACGTCTTCCCGCAGCTAGTCGCTGCGCTCGTCCGTGGCGACGACACCGCGCTCGGCCCCGGGCTCGCCGACGAGGCGGTGCCGCCGCCGCCGGAGCGGGCCGTGGTGTACATCGATGGCTACGGCAACCTCAAGACCACCTGGTCGCAGCCGCCAGCGCCGTCCAGCACCCGGGTGCGGGTACAGGTCGGAGACCGCAGCGTTGAGGCGACCGTCAGCGACGGCACGTTCGAGGTGCCGGTCGGGGAGACGTCATTCGCACCCGGAAGCTCCGGGTGGCGCACCCCCAACGGGGACGTCGTCTGGTATGAGTTGTTCGCCCGTGGCGCGAGCGCCGCCGCGTTGCTCGGCCATCCGGCGGCGGGCGCCGAGGTCAAAGTCACTCCGCTTTGAGGCGGGCCGCGAGCGCGTGCCCGGACCCCGTGATGACCGTGCCATATCCGGCGTGGCAGCAGGATCAGCTAGTCGAAGAGGCTAACGCTTTCTCGATGAAGGATTACAGATCTGGATTGACCAACACAGGCTCGCAATATCCCAAAGACTCGCAGGGCTCGCGGTCGGTACCAGGGCTTGGCGAACCGCTGCAACCCGGTCTGCCACCGTAGGTGTCACAACCACAGATCGATCCAATGTCCCTTAAGCTTGTGCACTTCTGACTGGACCCATCGGAGAGCGGGCAGTCGTCCCCCTTGCTACGTCCCCAAAGGAGTACCGAATCCGCATGACCGAACCGGACTGCGATCCAATCCCTCCTGACGCACCGCGCTCGCCGGGAACGCCGGAGCCACCGAACCTCGATGTCGACGTCGAGCGATTTGTGGGCACACGTAAGGCTTCCGAAATCCAAGACGTGAACCCCGATGCCGCGTCACCGGAGCCGCCGGACTAGCCGGCTAGCGCGCGCAAACGATCAAGCGTGCGGTCCTGGAAGCCAAGGCCGCTGTCTACGGGGGCTCGCTGGCGAGTCCCGGCGTCATAACGAGGAAGAGTCAGGATCGAGTCGCAGGGCTGACGAGGTGCAGCGTCTCGAGTGCGCGGAAAGTGTCGGACACTCGCCAGGCGGGCGCTCCAGATGCGAGTCGCCACTCGGTCAGTAGCGGCAGCAGCTGCCGCAGGGTCTCCTGGGCCTCCGCGCGAGACAGGGCAGCTCCGAGGCAGAAGTGCGGTCCCGCACCGAAAGCGAGATGCGGAGCGGGAGTTCGGGTGATGTCGAAGCACTCGGGGTCGCGGAACTGTTCCGGATCCCGGTTCGCTGCGCCAAGCAGAACGAGCACGCGCTGGCCGGCGCGGATGGCCTGCCCGCCTAGTTGCCGGTCGATGAGGTTGGTACGGCCAACGATCTTGGCGGGGCACTCGAACCGGAGTATCTCCTCGATCGCCGGCTTGATCAGCGCGGGATCACGCTGCAGCAGGTGGAGTTGGTCGGGGTGTTCCATCAGGGTGAGGACGCCGTTGCCGATCACATTGGCGGTGGTTTCGTGCCCGGCGGTGAGCAGCAGGATGCAGGTCGCGAGCACTTCGTCGAGTCCGAGTTCGTCGCCGTCGTCTCCGAGGCGCAGGAGCTGACTGGCCAGATCCTCGCTGGGACGGTGGCGGCGGTCGCCGAGGATGGGCAGCAGATGAAGCGCGAGGCTGGCGGTGGCCTCCTCGGCCGCGAGGACCGCCTCCTCGTCAGGGTCGAACTCGAGCATTCCCACCAGCTTGGGGGTCTCGGTACGCAACAGCTGTGCACCTTCGATGTCGACATCGAGCAGCTCGCACATCACGGCGAGCGGGATCGGATAGCCGATGTCAGCGATGACATCGACCTCATCCGTTTTGTCGAGATCGGCCAGAGCGCAGCGGACCACCGCGGTGATCCGGGGGCGCAGCGCGTCGATGGCCCGGGGACTGAATGCCGGGGCGAGCAGTCGCCGGAGCCGGGTGTGGTCGGGCGGATCCATCGTCAGCAGGGTTGTGCGCAGCGCTTGGGTTCCGAGTTCGGCGCGGTCGAACCGTGCGGCCAGCGCGGGGTTGCGGTTCGGGTCGCTGCTCCACCCCGCACCGCGCAGCACGGCGCTCGCCTCGGCGTAGGAGCTGACCAGGAACGCGTCCAGGTCGCCGTCCCAGCACACCGGATGCTGTTCACGCAGCGCGCAATAGGCCGGGTACGGATCAACGGCGGGGATAATCATGGTCTGAGCCCCCGCCGCGCCCAATGTTCGACGTCGAGCTTGCCGATCTCGGTGGCGGGGGGCCCGTTCTCGTCCCATTCGCTGCGGATCGCTGCCCACGGACCGGTGGCTTCCAGCTCAGCCAGCAAGGCGGTGAGTCCGAGGTCGATCCGGGTGAGGAACACGTACTCGCGGGGCAGCTCGATGCGGCGCAGTACCGAGCCGGTCGCGCCCCGGCGGGCGAAGTAGCCCTGCACCACGGACGCGGCGTACGCCGGCGTGTAGGTGAATGGCTGCTCGGCAACCAATGGCTGCAGCTTGTCCCGGTACCATTCGAGCAGCTCCGTCGGCGTGGGTGCGTCGGAGGCGGTCAGGAAGCCGATCTCGACGAAGGTGTCCCATAAGGCTGCAGCGTCGTCGGCGACCGCGGCAGCGACGATCCGTCGCATCAGCGCGATCTGTTCTGCAGAGAACCGGTTGACGCAACCGAAATCCAAGAACGTCACCGTACCGTCGTCGTGGAACAGGTAGTTGCCCGGATGGGGGTCGGCGTGGAACATGCGTACCATTCGCAGGCTCCCCAGAGCGAACCGGTAGATCACCTCGCCCCACCGGTCCCGCAACTGTTGGTTCGCCGCCACTGCCTGTGACCAGCGCATGCCGTCCACGAGATCCATGGTGAGCACCCGGCGGGTCGACAGTTCCGGCACCACCTCGGGGATGCGGATGAACGGATGATCTCGGTACGCGTCAGCAAAGTCGCTCTGGTAGGTGGCCTCGATGCGGTAGTCGATCTCTTCACCGATCCGGGCCGCTACTTCTCGGGCCACCGCGCGCACATCGAGCCGATTGGAGCCGGGCA
>JALZCO010000072.1 GCA_030863015.1 Actinomycetota bacterium | reverse complement strand
CTGGGCTCAGATCCAGTGTTTTCCGTGTTGCTGCATGGGTTCGGAGGAGTGTCGGGAGAGGCGGAATAGCGAATGCGCCGGCGAGTGCCTTGGATCAGGCAGATGGAGGTGGCCGACTGCGGCGCTGCCTGTCTGGCAATGGTGCTTGCCTATCACGGCAAGCAGGTGCCGTTGGACGAGCTGCGCGAGATTACGAGTACGAACCGCGACGGCGTGGACGCGTTTGCCCTGACCCAGGCGGCACGGCAGCACGGCCTGAGCGCACGAGGCGTGGCCGCCGACGTGGACGCCTTAGACCACCTGCCTCCCGGCTCAATCCTGCACTGGGAGTTCACCCACTTTGTGGTCTTCGATGGGGTCGGGCGAAAAGGTGTGCACATCGTCGATCCGGCCCTGGGACGCCGACGAGTGTCGATCCCAACGTTCCGCCACGCCTACACGGGTGTCGCCATCGTCTTTGAACCGGGAGATGACTTCCAACGCTCCGCGCTGAAAACCAAGGGCACCTGGCGCTACCTACGGCCCCTTCTCGGCCAGTCCAGGACGCTCACCCGATTGCTTGTGGCATCGGTGCTCATCCGCCTGGTCGCGCTAGCGCTTCCGCTGCTGACCGCACTGATCGTCGACGAGATCGCGCCCCGCAACGACCAACATCTCCTGATCGTGATCGGGGTCATCATGGGCGCCCTGATCGGCTATTACTTCCTCGCTTCGCTGCTACGCGCCCACCTCCTGTTGCAGCTTCGCACACACCTCGACGTGCGCCTGACGACGAACTTCGTCGAGCACCTGGTGTACCTGCCGTATGCCTTCTTCCTTCGGCGGTCGGCCGGCGACTTGATGATGCGCCTGCAAAGCAACACCGCCGTGCGCGAGATCCTGACCACCGGCGCCCTGTCGGCCCTGCTGGACGGCAGCCTGGCGAGCTTCTACCTGATCCTGCTCTTTGTCCTCAGCCCTCCCTTGGCCGCGCTCGTGACGGGACTGGGCCTGCTCCAGGTGGCCGTCCTGCTGCTTTCCTGGCGGCGCAACCAACACCTGATGTCCGAAAGCCTCCACGTCGAGGCCAAGGCGCAGGGCTATACCTACGAGCTACTGACTGGAATCGAAACCCTCAAGGCCACCGGTGCCGAGCAGCGAGCGGCCAAGCACTGGGAGGGGCTGTTCGTCGACCAGATCAACGTGACGTTGGCGCGGGGTCGGCTGGAAGCGACGGTCGAGACCGTTATGGGCACCCTCCAGATGGGTTCGCCGCTGGCCGTCTTGGTCTACGGCGGTTTCCAGGTCCTGGAGGGCAACATTTCGCTGGGAACCATGCTCGCTGTCGCTGCCCTGGCAATCGGCTTTCTCGAACCGCTTGCTGACCTGGTCACCACCGGGCTGCAGGTCCAGCTAACGCGCAGTTACATGGAGCGCATCAACGATGTGCTCGACACGCCCCGGGAGCAAGAGGGACAGACCGTAACGCCCGCTCGCCGCCTCACCGGACATGTGCGAGCCGACGCGGTCTCATTCGCCTACGGACCGCTGGCCCCGCCGGTGGTGAGGGATGTCTCGCTCGAGGTTAAGCCCGGCGAGCGGCTGGGCATCGCCGGCCGCTCCGGTTCGGGGAAGTCCACTCTCGCTCATCTCCTCCTCGGCTTCTACACCCCATCCTCCGGGCGGATTCTCTTCGATGGGACGGATCTGACCGAGCTGGAGGTCCACTCGTTGCGCAGGCAGTTGGGCATCGTCACCCAACGTCCCTATCTGTTCGGCTCGACCATTCGGGAGAACATTGCCCTTACCGATCCGGCGATCCCTTTCGAATCCGTCGTCGAGGCGGCGAAGTTGGCCTGTATCCACGACGACATCACCGCCATGCCGATGGGGTATGACACCCTGCTCCTCGACGGTGGGGCTTCGCTATCGGGAGGTCAGCAACAGCGGATCGCTCTGGCGCGAGCCTTCGTTCATCACCCGGCTATCCTGTTACTTGACGAGGCGACGAGTGACCTGGACAGCGTCACAGAACGGATGGTCTTGGGCCACCTCGATTCACTTGGTTGCACGACGATTGTGATCGCGCACCGTCTGAGCACGATCAGAAATGCCGACCTCATTCTTGTGATGGATGAGGGAAGAATTGTACAGCAGGGAACACACGACGAGCTGGTGTCACTTTCTGGGACTTACCAGCAGCTAGTCGAGGCGCAGGTCGGGCTAGGTGCCACCGGCTCGGATGCACCCTAGTCCACATGAGTGCGAACTTCCCGGGAACTGTAGAGACTCTCATATCGAGTAATCGGATCCGGTAATCCTGGTCGTCACTCCACGGTCCCCTGTAACTGCCATCTTCGCTAGCTGGAAGCTACGTTGTCCTCAGTAGCGGCGGCCAGCTCGCCGTCCGGATCGCGCAGATCCCGGTCTAGGAGTGCGCTGAACAAGTCGGGTTTGGGGCTGTGGCCGGGAGAATGTCGACGAGGCCTGTGGTTGGTAGGTCAGACCGTTGAGGGT
>JALZCO010000527.1 GCA_030863015.1 Actinomycetota bacterium | reverse complement strand
CACGGCCGGGGGCAGCACCACGCCGTCCCAGCCCAGTGCGTCGACGGCGGCGCGAGCCAGATGGTCCGGCGCGGAGAGCACCTCGACGGCGTCGGTGGCACAGACCTGAGACCTCAGCTGGGTCTTGTAGGTCTGCACCAGCGATTTCTGTGCCACGGGGCACGTTCTCCCATCATCTGGAGGATGTTCGTCGCGCAGCCGATCCGCACGGCGTTGAGTAAGAACTACCAGGAGGTCGCCATTCGGTGGTGGAAGCGGGGCCGTTGTCGCGTCCGGCGGCGGTACTTCCGCGCTGACTGGTCAGCCGAGTTCGGTTCGTCGGTGCCACCGACCGCACGGCCGTGCCGAATGAACGCTCCACCGGCGGGCGAGGGGAACATCAGGCGGGTGTCCGAACGACCTATGCTGGCTGGACATCCGTACCTATTCAGCGGTAGCGTCACTGCCCCTACACCGGGGTATCGGAGTGCACGTGAGTGACCGGACCCACCACCACGTCATCGTCATTGGGTACTGGCTTCGCCCGGACTGGGGATGGCAATTTGCTTACACGCGCAGTGATGACTGATTCTGTGGTGCTGACGGGCCGCTGACACCTAGACCATCGAAGCGCTTCGCTTTCTCCTGCGCACCGAGGCCGCCGCAGTGAGGTTCGGCCGCAGGCGCAGGTGCCATACAACAAGGTTGTCCAGCGCCGGATGGACGGCACGGTGTGGACTGCGGCGGCTGCACGAGCTGGTATCTCGACGCGCACCCGACAACACGACGTTGTGGCCGACGTTCACGGGCGATTCCACCGGGCGACCCGCAGGTTCCAGCCAGCCGAATACATAGCCTACGAACACGTTGCCTAGCCGGTAGCAGCCTGATGATGATGGCCTGGTGCGGCTCTTCGTGGCTCTGACACCTCCTCGTGAGGTTGTCGAGGAACTGAGCGCCAGCACAGTAGCGCTGCGGGAGCTGGCGCCCGACCTGCGCTGGACTCGCCCAGAGCAGTGGCACGTGACGCTGGCCTTCCTCGGTGAGGTGGGAGAGCACATCATCGACGAACTGGCTCGCAGGCTCAACCGGGCGGCCGCTCGACACCCACCGTTGTCCTTGTCGTTCGGCGGTGGCGGCCGGTTTGGGCACCAGGTGCTGTGGACTCGGGTGCAGGGGGATCGCGACGGGTTGTGCAGGTTGGCCGATTCGGTACGGGCCGCCGCACGCCGCAGCCGCCTGCCGATGGAGCAACGCCCGTACCGTCCGCACCTCACGTTGGCTCGGGCAGCAGTAGCGACCGACTTGCGGCCGCTGGTCGAGCGGCTCGCATCCTGGCAAGGGCTGCCCTGGATGGCCACCCGATTGCACCTGGTGCGCAGCCGCCTTGGCGCAGGATCGGGTGGTTCCGCGTTGCATGAGCCGATCGCCGGCTGGCCACTCCTGGGGCAGCAGTAGGAGTGATCGGATTACCGCGGTGTCTGACCGGAGTTCCACACTTGGCGAGCACACGAGGCGTAGCCCGCGGCCAGGTCGTCGGGGCTCACTGTGTGATCCTAGTAGCGTCACTTTGCCCTGCTCGTGGTGGCGGCAGACCACGAACCGCGCTGCGCGTGTCCCGCCGTCGCCGTCTCCCGTAGCAGGCACAACCCACCCAAAAGTTCTCATATGCTAGGAACCGCGGAACTCCGGTCGAACTGCTACCCACCCGGATTTGGCTGAACTCTGCAAACGCTAGAGACGCTCGGCGTCGGTGAGTGAAATGCATAGACGGCTGGTCAGCAGGTGGAGCGGCTAGCCCGCACAACGGCACAACGTGACGGTCAGTGCGTATTGAGCGCAAGTGCACGGGAGTAAGGGCCGCTGATACGCCCGTTAGCTGGAGACAGCGGGCGGGATGCTGCGTCGCTGTGTTATTGGTTCCTTGTTGCTCAGTAACCCCATCGGCGTTGGCACTAGGTATCATCACCGGCGAGCCTACGTAGTCACCCAAGACTTCCTTCTCGCAGACCACAACTGCTGCACGTACGGCTGCAACGGGGCCGCCGCAAAGGCCGGTACTTGCCGCACCACCGGCTCCAGCCCGCTGCCTACCCTCGTTTCCAGCAGGGTTGTTCACCAGCGACAATGCGGATCGGATCGCAGGTGGGTAAGCCCCGTGTGACCTCGCGAAGTGGGCAGTCGGCAGCGGAATCCACGTAATGACTCGCCGCGAGCTAAGTATTCGAAGTCGGTTTCACAACTTAGGTAGTAACCTGCAAAGATACGTGGCGAGTGCATGTTGTCATACGTACATCTCCAAGCCATGGTAGGTAATGCTGAATCGGCACTGACGTCGATGAGGCATATGGTCCCGGCCCCCTGGGCCCTGTGTGAGGAGGATCTGAATGACACTGAGCTTTGCTGAAATCGACAGCCAACACGTGGAGCTGCTGCCGGCCCGCACGGTCATGTCCCTGTTCACTCTCGGTGGCGGCAAGCACGGCCACGGTGGCCACGGTGAGGGCGGTTCCGTCTCCTGCCTGATCAGCATCGGCAACCTCTCCGTCGGTCTGGGTGCGATCCTTGGCACCGGTTCCGCCGATGGCCATGGCAGCTCCTGCAACAGCGTCGGAAAGGGCGGCGGCTAAGCCAATGGCAGCTGAGTGTAGACCGGTGTTCGCGTATGGTGCCGTTGGCTAGGGAACGGCACCGGCATGGCCGACGCAACCGCCCAGGGTGGTGCTGGGGCAGCCGACTGCAGTGGAGTCGTGCAGTACCACCACGCGGTCAGATGATCGAGTGCGGTGCCGTTGGCACGCGGAGGGGTGGCCGCATCACGGCCGCCCCTCCAGCTATTTCGGACCTACTGCGGTTCCCGCGGATCGGTTTTCATGATCGGCTGGAGAGGGGTGGGTAGCGTCCACCGCGGGTGAGGGTGGCCATGGTGATCAGTCGGTCGGGGCTGTGGTAGCCATAGCGCGGTGGGTGAGTAGCCGCAGTGCGCAGCGGGTGTTTTTCATTGAGGTGGCCGCGGTGTCGTTGGTGGCGCGTAGCTGGTTCCAGGTTCCCTGTCGGACCGCGTCCAGTGCTGCGG
>JALZCO010000514.1 GCA_030863015.1 Actinomycetota bacterium | reverse complement strand
GCAATGGCGCATCCCGCCACTAGCCGGTGGTGGACCTAGCCATTGTGGTGCTCCTTTACCATGTGGGTCCTGTTGACCGCGGTGGCCGTGCTTCTTGCCCACTCACGGATCGATGTCAACGTCTCGCGGTTGTAGCAGGATCGCCGTTGCTGCTGATCGCTCGGTTCAAGCGCGACCGCCCGAGCCGCCAGAGGTCAACCCGCGCCTGTGCCGTGTCGTCGGCAGTCCCAGCGACCTCGACGTGGCACGGACCCACGCCTTGGAGCAGGACCGACCGGAGCCCCTCGGCGCAGTCCTCTGCGGGGTGTTCCCGGCCACTCCCGCGCACTCACCGGCACGAACCCTGCAGCCAGGGACAAACCGGAGCGGGACCCCGGCAGAAGAATCTGCTATGTGGCGGCGCGGGGCCATCCCGCGTCGGACCCAGACTGCCGGATCAGCAGCTGGTCACTTCCTGGAAGACAGCGATGGGCGTCCACACGACCAAGGACGGCGTGGACATCTTCTACAAGGACTGGGGGGGCGGGCAGCCGGTCGTCTTCAATCACGGCTGGCCGCTCACGTCCGATGCCTGGGATCCGCAACTAAAGCTGGTGGCCGACGCTGGCTACCGGGCGATCGCTCACGACCGACGGGGCAGCGGGCGGTCCTCCCAGCCGGGGGAGGGCAACGACCTGACCACCTACGCCGATGACCTGGCCGGCCTGATCGAGCACCTGGACCTGCACGACGTCGTTCTGGTCGGGCACTCCACCGGCGGCGGGGAGGTGACCCGCTACATGGGTCGCCACGGCACCGCCCGGGTGGCCAAGGCCGTGCTGCTCAGTGCCATCCCGCCGCTGCTGCTGAAGACGGAGGCCAACCCCGAGGGGCTGCCGCTGTCGGCGTTCGACGCCCTCCGGGACGGTGTCGCGGCCGACCGCTCGCAGTTCTACAAGGACTTGTCCGCGGCCTTTACGGCGCTCACCGACCCGGCTCCATCGTCTCGCAGGGCAAGCGGGACGAATTCTGGCTCCAGTGCATGACGGTGGGGATCAAAGGGGCCTACGATTGCATCAAGGCCTTCTCGGAACCGACACCACCGAGGACCTCAAGGCCATCGACGTCCCGACGCTGATCGCCCATGGCGACGACGACCAGATCGTGCCAATCGTCGCGTCCGCCCGAAAGTCGATCGGACTGGTGAAGAACGCGACGCTTAAGGTCTACCCCGGCGCCCCGCACGGACTCACCGGAGCCCACGAGCGCGAGTTCGACGCCGACCTGCTCGCCTTCCTGAAGAGCTGACCGCGCTGCGGCCATTCAGATTCTTTCTTCAGGGGGCAATCACGCCGCCCAGCTATGTACCTTGATCTTGCCTTGTGGCCGGCGCTATCAGAGTCTTGCTGAGCAGTTCAGCTCAGATGAGAAGGGCCTGCCCGCCCGCTCGAGGTGGGCGGGCAGGGTGGCCCACGGCAACGGGTCGACATGCGAGCAGGCAGCGAGTGGTCGAGGCTCAGTACCATTCTGGGCGCAGCGCCGCCGCCCGATAAAACCGGATCGCCTCAGCGCGGCGGTGTAGCAGCGGTGTTTTGCACCGGTTGGCCCTGCTACCCCGTTACATTCTTCTCACGCTCCTGTATGCCACAATTCTTGCCATACTTCGAGTCATGGCGACCGCAATCGAAGAGTCGCTAGATCAGCAAGCCCGTCGCATGGGCACTTATAAAAAGTCTTGTTGGCCCCATTATTAATCACCGCGATCTAGTCCACCCAACCGTTAGTACTCACAGAGTACCAGGAGGCTGGATCGGATTGACGCTAACGTACCCACGAGGCTCGCGAGTCTGGTCCCAGAAAAATGCAGATTGATACGCTGGGAGCAAAGGGTTGTACTCCTGAATGGCTTTCCATTATATCGACTGAAATTACATCCTTGCGCCCATCACTGTGCACTGTCAAGTCGATCACCCACTCACAATAGCATTGAGTCACAAGAGCGACCGCCGTTAGTGCAATCGGTTCACCGCATGCCAGGCTAATAAATCGGGTACGCGAATAGCGTCCACCCCACATTGCCCACTTTCATCGATTTCATGAGCGTAAAGGTCCATGAGCATAAATGTCCTCAGAGCCAAGATCAAAGTCCGGCGCAACAACATTGCCAACGCCCTCTGGTGGCCTGGCAATGAACGTGCCACTGAGTGGAGGCCGGTGATATAGGACACATGCCCGAATCTCCTAAATTGTCACTGGATCTACGCGGCGGCACCCCATTACTATTCGCAGCCGTGTCAAGCTTCGGTGCTTCTGATTAAACGCTGTCGGCGGATAGCGATTCGGATCGGCTGCTCACCCTCGAGGATGCTTTCTGGGAGCCGGCGGTCGTTACCGCGGTCGTTCTGGTTAGCCTCGTTGATGCTCACCGGGGTTACCGTCGGCGTGCTCACGGGTGGCCCGCCGCTGCGGCGCGCCCCGCGCCAGCTCGCGGTCGGGATCGGCGCCGCGGCACGCACCTGCCTGTTCGGGCTCCTGTTCGGGACGCGGCAGGTGCGTCGCGGGGGCTCGGGGTGTTGGGCTCGGGTTCAAGGCAGTGGGGCGGTGCTGGTGGCTGCCCGCAGCTTGCCCAGCCAGGTGGTGGCTTGGGCAAGGATGTGGGGGTCGATCCCGTGCCCGCCGGGGTGCCACCGCAGCTCGATGGCCGCGCCCCGCTCGAGAAGCTGTTCGGCGAGGCGTTCGGCCTGTTCGGGTGGCGCGATGGGGTCGGCGCGCCCGGCGGCGAGGAACACCCCGACTCCGGACAGGTCTGCCATCGGCGGATCGTTCAGGGTGACCATCGGGGCGAACAGCACGGCGCCGCGCAGCAGGTGGGGGTGGCGGAACAGCAGCGTGGCCGCGATGTTGGCGCCGTTGGAAAACCCCACCGCGACCAGGCGGGAGGCATCCAGCCGGTAGTGGGTGGTAGCGCTGGTGACGAAGGCGGCGAGCTGATCGGTGCGGGCGAGCAGGTCGTCGGTGTCAAAGACGCCTTCGGCCAGGCGGCGAAACCACCGGTTCGCGCCCCGCTCGCTGACCTGCCCACGGGGTGACAACAGTGCCGCCTGCCCGTCGAGTGCGCGGCCGAGCTCCAGCAGATCGTGCTCGTCACCACCGGTGCCGTGCAGCAACAGCAAGGTCAGCGCACCAGCGGTGTGAGCCGGTACGAATCGGTGGGCGAACGCCTCCACCCCGCTGGTGCTCATGTGCTGCCTCCCCGGTCAGCGCCGCCGAGGACCAGCTCCTGGTCAGGACCGGGGACCTTCAGGGTGGGCAACGCGTGTTCGATGTCGGCTCGGGAAGGCTCCAGCCACGGCGGCAGCTTCAACGCCCGGCCCAGCTGCATCAGCGGTTCGTCGATAGTGAACCCGGGCGGGTCGGTGGCGATTTCTAGCAGCACCCCGCCGGGCTCGCGGAAGTAGATCGAGTGGAAGTACTGCCGGTCGATGATCGGGGTCACGTCAAGTCCCTGCCCGAGCAGGGTGTCGCGCCACTCGACCTGCTCGGCCTCGCCGGGGGTGCGCCAGGCGATGTGGTGCACCGTTCCCGCGGCCACCAGCCCGTCGGGCGCCTCAGGGCGGCACAGCACGTCGACCAGGGCCCCGGCACCGCCCTCGCCGGTGGCGAACCGGAAGCGGTCGCCTTGCTCGGCCGCGAGCCGGAAACCGAGCGTGCCGGTGAGCAGCTCAGCGGTGTGTTCGTAACCGACCTCGGTTAGCGTCACCGAATGCAGGCCCCGGATGGCCTGTTCGGGCGGGATCGGCCCGTCTTCCCATGCCGATGCCAACTCGGGCTGGGTGTGGGCGACTAGCTCCAGGGCCAACCCGTCGGGGTCGCGCACCGAAAACGCCTCTTCGTCCGCTCGGGTCGCGACGGCGCCCACCTCCACCGCGTGGGCCTGCAGGTGGTCTCGCCACCAGCCCAGCGAACCCTCCGGCACCGAGAACGACACCGTGGTGGCTTGCCCGGCCCCGCGCCGCCCGCGCGGCGCGCCAGGCCACGGGAAGAACGTGATCAGCGTGCCGGGCTGGCCCGACTCGCCACCAAAGTAAAGGTGATAGGTATCCGGGGCATCAAAGTTGACCGTCACCTTCACCAGCCGCAACCCCAACGTGCGGTAGAAATCCGTGTTGCGTTGCGGATCGGTGGCGATCGCGGTCACGTGATGCAATCCGGCGGGTGCGCTCGGCATGCTGGGTTCTCCTCTCGTCGGACAGCCCCGACGCCACCGATTCTGGCCACGTGCGGGACTCACTTCTGCAATGGTTGCGCGGCACCGAGCGCCTCGCAGTACTCACGGACACCCAGTTGTAGTACGAGCGGAACTCCCGGATCACGCGGGCGGCTTGGAGCAGCTGCCGCCAGAACAGCTGAACGGCCTGCGGGGGCAGTGTTTGCGTTGGCCAATAGCAGGCAGACTTAGTTGCGGTGGGTTCTGTGATCAGATGGCGAGCGCGAGTTCCGCGAAGGCCGCCGTGAGCCGATGCCGTGGATCGACGTTGGTGGCAAGTTCGTAGTGGCTGCGGCGCAGGTTTTGGATGAGCGCATGCCCTGTGCAGATTACTCGCGTTGAGTGTAGCCGTTTGAGACCCCGCATCGGTCGTAACCGGGACTTCAGACAGCCAATCGGGACTTCAGACAGCCGTGATCGGCTTCGACCGCGTTGTTCGCGTACTGCTCGGTGACGTGGTAGCTGGAGCGCAGCAGCTCATCGAGCAGCCGCGGATACGCGGGAGCCCTGTCGGTGCTCACCTCGGCCGGCCGGATACAGCGCGGAGCGGTAGAACGCCCTATAATATGCATGGCGGCGTCGAACAGCGCAAACAGGTGCTTGGGGTGCCGTCGGTTGCCGACACCAGTGTCGTGCCACCAGCGGCGCGGGGGACTTGGTGATGTCATCGCCACCGGATACCGTTGCGCGCGTGACTCAGCAGCACCAGCTTGACGCCGAGGGCTTGCCGCCTCTGCCGTCGCCTTCGGCCGGTCCCGTTGAGCGGGCCGACGCGGTGATGGATCGGTTGGTGGCCCGGTTGGGTGGGATGCCCAGCCTGGAAGACTACCGTCGTGCGTACGCGTCGTGTGGGGCGCCCTGGCCCGGTGACGACGTGATTCGTCATCGGCACCGCGTCGCTCCCGCAGCGTGATCGGCGGGAAGGTCCTCGACGCTTCCGCGCTCGCCGCACTGGCTCGCCGCCGAGTTTCGGCGCTGGTTTGGTTCGACATCGCCCCGACGCTCGGACTCACCTTGTATCTGCCCAGCCTGGCGCTGGCCGAGGTTCGTGCGGTGCGCCCGGATGCAGCGCCGTTGCTGGCCGATCTGCTGACCCACCCGTCGGTCATCGTTGGCGAACTCGACGCCACTGCGGCCCGTCAGGTCGATCAACTGCTTCTAGACGCCGACGTTTTCGACAGTTGCGCCGGGCACGTAGTGCACGTCGCCCGGACCCGCGGCTGGCCCGCGCTAAGCACCGACCCAGGTCGCCTGCGTCGCATGGACCCCGACGTTCAGATCGACCTCCTGTGAGGGGGTGGGTGCCGAACCGGTCATCCACGGCGGTCACCTGAGTCATGAAGACCGCCGAAACGGCCACGCCCAGGGATTACCTCCGCGAGGTTTTTACTTCGAGCACTCCAAGCGCCCGCCGCACCGTCGTCCGACTAACGGGGCACTCCGCAGACAGATTCGCCTCGGACGGCATCGGCTTTCCCCAGCTCGAACTTGCCTGACTCAATAGCGCCGCGCAGCATCTCGGCAACTTCCCGAAACCGAGGTTTGCCATAGACCAACCTCTTAGGACACATAGGAGCCCTACGAGCGTAGCCCCACGCAGAGGAGCCGCCTGGCCAGCGCGCCTTAATCTAAGGCCTGGAGTCACCCACCGCCTCCCCGTCGCGGTACGGGGGCCAGGAACGCGGTCAGCGCCGCCGGCATCTCCTCGGGAGCCTGCTCGGCGACCCAGTGGCCGGCGCCGGGAATGACCACGGTCTGCACGTCGTCCGCGGCGGACTTCATCCCATTCCCGACCTCTTCACCCCAGCTTGCCGCTCCGCCGATCGCCAGGACGGGCATCGTAAGCGGCCGACTCTTGCGCTGCTCGTTCTGTGCGAGGGTGGTGTTCCACGCGCGATAGAACCCGAAGCTGCCGCGCAGGGCGTCGGGGCTGGAGAGAATACGGACGTAGTAGTTGGCCACGTCGTCGGGCAGCTTCTTCCCGCCCTGGATGGCGAACTCATAGCCGAAGAAGATGTCTTCGCGTCCCCTGACGAGCTGTTCTGTCAGCTCGTCGTTGACCCGGTTGAAGGGGATGTGCCAGAGCCGGTTGTTGATCGGCTCGGGGACGAACAGGGGCGGTGAGGGAGCCACCCCCGGGGGCCCGGGGACCTCGGCGACGGCCAGGCGGTCGACCCGGTGCGGGTGATCCGCGGCCAGCGCGTAGCCGATGATGTATCCGGTGTCATGGCCGACCACGGCGAAGCGCTCGTGCCCGAGCGCATCCATCAGCGCGACCAGGTCGCCGGCGAGGGTGCCGGTGTCATACCCCCGACGGGTTTGTCGGACAGCCCCATACCGCGCTGGTCGACCGCGATGACCTTGAAGTCGCGGGCCAGTGCCGGCATCAGCAGGCGCCACGCGTACCAGTTCTCCGGCCAGCCGTGCACCAGCAGCAGCGGCGGTCCGTCGCCTCCGATGACTGCGTGCTGGCGCAGTTCACCGGCGTCGAGTACCGGCTGGTGAACGTGTCGGTGGAACCCGGCTGGGAGGCCCAGAACTCCCGAAGCT
>JALZCO010000502.1 GCA_030863015.1 Actinomycetota bacterium | reverse complement strand
GAGCTTGTCGAGCAGTGTGGGCAGGTGCAGGCCTGACTTGAGCCGGGTCATGGGCGGGCAGATCATATGAGTGGCGACCTGCGAGGAGACGACCGCCCGCACTCCTTGCAGCCCTGCCAGCATGGCCATGAAGAAAGTCGTCGACCCGTAGCAGTGAACGACCATCTGTACCGAAGGACTGGTCGTGACCTCGCGCACCTTGGCGACCGCGGCCGGGTAGTCATACTGCGCGACATCGTCTGCGCTGAACCGTTGTGCCGAAGCGGGCAGCTCGATGCTGACCCGGAAGTCGAGTAGCCAGACGTCGTAGCCGTGGGCGTAGAGGAACTCGAGCAGGTTGGTCTCGATCGTGTCCATGGAAAAAATCCGGCTGGAGACACCCAGGCCATGGGACAGGATGACCGGACCTTTGGAGCCACCCTGGTAACGGGTGAGCCGCAGCCTCACGCCGTCGTCCGTGAGGAAGGGATGGATCTCCGGGGCACAGACCCGCAGCGGCCGCTTCTTGCGACTCGCAGCGACCGAGTCGAACCGGTTGATAGGGCCGACGACGCCGCCGAATACGTCGAAAAGTGTACCCGCGAAGAACTGCCCGAACCGCGCCGTCGCCGCCAGCCGCTGCGCCACGCTGGTGGCGTTGAGCACCTTCATCGTGGCGAGTTGTGTCGCGAAGTCCTCGGGGCGGATGGTCAGGATTCCCTTGGCCGCCACCTTCCCGGTGTCGTCGTCGCCCTCGTGGACTGTGACGTAAAGCGTGGTGGTGTCCGGCCATACGTCCAGGCCCTGATCATCGTGGATGGTCTTGAACCCGACGAAGTAGTAATGCCGGCCTTCGTCAGTGGTCAGCTTCATGCGGTAGCGCATCTGGCGCCCCGTCAACTCGATCAAGGTCGTTGACGAAGAGGTTGAACACTCCCTCGGTCACGGTGATCGGATCAGGCGACAGCGCAGCGGCATTCACTGTGCCGATCATCCGCGCCTGCGCCTTCGGGTCGGCCAGCATGCGGTCGAGGTCGTCGCTGATGATGGTGAGGGTGAAGGACAACGGCGAGCCGTCGGTGTGGCCACGCTCAGCGGCTGCCTGGAAGTCGTCGAGGACCTGGGTGGAGAGGTAACCCTTCATGGTCTCGGTGAACTGGATACCCAAGGCTTGCGGTGGCGCAGGCGTGCGCGGTACGGAGGGCAGCGTGTAGTCGATGGTCCAGCCCCTGTCTTGGACCAGCAGTGCGCAACAGCGCTCGGCCAGAGCCGAGATCGTGAGTAGTGGGTTGACCCCCAGGGGGCGGGGTATCACAGCGCCGTCGGACACATAGAGTCCCTCGTACACCGCACTACCCTGTGGCCCCGCGAACACCTGGCCCTTGTGGTTCACCACACCTCGCTCGGCGTCGTCGGCCATCACGCAACCGCCCAGCGGATGGACGGTGACCAGCCGCTCGCCCAGCAACTTGTTCCAGATCGGCGACGTCAGGTAGGTGCCGCCCAGTGCCTTGGTGGCATCCTGCAGCGCCTTGCTGATCCGGTGGAAGACGGGTTGCCCACCGACGTGCGGCCAATGGATGCGCAGCCGGTCCTCTTCGAGCACGGCGCGGCCGTTCCCGTCGTCGTGCGACATGACAAGGTAGGTCTGGGTATTGTGGACCGCTCCGCGGTAGGGACCGAGCGCCAGGCTGTCCAGCTCTCGCGCAAGCTCCTTGATCCGATCCTGCAGGCCCGGATCGGTATCGACGCCACTGGCCCTGGCCACCGCAAGCATCGCCAGTGGCAGGTAATCCGCCAGCGCACCGGGGATGGAACCCTCCTCGATCACCATCCCCTGTTCCAGGTCGGACTGGTCGCGATTGTCGATGACTCCGGTGATGCACGGCCCCACCGGCCCGACCTCGCCGTTGTTGCGATGGCCCCAGCCGATCCCGTTGACCTCGCGGTCACTGTTGTAGCTGAAAGCCAATACATCGCCGTTTCCTGTCATCCGCACCCCGACACGCTCAGACAGCGGTAACCCGTGCGCGGCGGAGCGAAGCAGGACCTCGGTGGAGCCCAGGGCCCCAGCGGCGAGCACGACGATGTCGGCGCTGACGAACAACGGCGGAGCGTCGAAACGCTCCCGGCCGGTGTCCAGCACCTGGTAGTGCACCAGCCAGCGGTCGTTGCTGCGCTGCACGTAACGGACCGCGACCCGGGTGAAGATTTCGGCGCCGTGGTTACGCGCGTCGGGCAGGTAATTCATCAATACTGTGTTCTTGGCCGCGTAGTTGCAGCCCGATACGCAGTCCCCGCACAGTGTGCAGGCCTTCTGCTCGACCCCCACATGATTGACGTGATCAGTGAACGTCACGTTGATCGGCAGCCGGTTGAACCGTCCGGGCAGCTTTGTGGACGAATCCGCCAAGGCCTCGAGCTTCTTCAAGGCCACCGCGCCGTCTGGCAGCTGGGTCGGCTTGAGCATCTCCTCTGCGCGGCGGTAACCGTCCTCCATCAGCGTGCCCAGGTCGGCACGCAGCGTCTCGGGCCAGCACGGGTCGTTGAAGACCCGCTGATCGGCCCGCAGGCTGACGTTGGCGTTGACCAGTGACGTGCCGCCCAATCCACATCCCAGGAAGACGTTGAGGTCGTCGTTCACCCGCATGTCGTACAGGGCGGTAT
>JALZCO010000487.1 GCA_030863015.1 Actinomycetota bacterium | reverse complement strand
CTCGAGGAGCGCGTCGACGACCGGGTACAGCTTCTCCTCCGGCGGTTCCCACGGCTTGAGCAGATAGTGGTCCACATCCACCACATTGATCGCCTGTATTGCGGCGTCGGTGTCGGCGTAAGCGGTGAGCAATGCCCGGCGCGCCAAAGGGAAAAGGTCCATGGCTGCTTCGAGAAACTCGATGCCGTTCATCTGTGGCATCCGGTAGTCGGCGAGCATCGCCGCGACCGGCTCGCCGCGCAGCTTCAACTCCCGCAACGCCTCCAACGCCTGGGCCGCCGAGTTGGCTCGCACCACACGGTAGTTCTCGCCGTAACGGCGGCGCAGGTCACGAGCCACTGCACGCGACACGTCCGGATCGTCGTCGACCGTGAGCAACACCGGTTTGATCATGTCGAAGCTACCTGCACTACGTTGCCCGCATCGACCGTTCTCATGTGACGGCCACCGGCCCTCCCTGTCAGATTTCCGGTCCAAGCGCCTCGCATGCCACGCAATACCGCCGTCCTCTTGCATCGGAATCGCATCACAACGAGCAGGCGGTAATCACAACGCTAGCCGTAGTAGTCCCGTCGGCGGGAGACTCCTCGAACGGTTCGCCGCCACCGGAGCCGCGCTGGAACAGGCCGAGGCACACCGGCAGTCCCCTGTCGCGCTGGCCGCCATGGTGGGTCACCGCCACCTGCTGCTGGTCTACGAGCCGGCCATCCTCACGCTGCAGCTGTACACGGCCGCGAACGTGCGGCAGGAGGCATAGGCGCGATTGCCGGATAACCTGATCGGGGTCCGCGAGCTCCGCTCGACTCGCCCACCCGCCGGCTCATCGAGCTATCGGGGTTCGAGTCACTGGCCGCGCTGCGGCCCGGCAATCACCGACGGACCTCGTGGTGCGGACGCCCCGTACGGTGGTGGCCACGGCCCACTAATAGCGAGTTCCCGCCGGAGTATGGGTGGCCAGGTCACATCACTGTCCCCGAGATGGGTTAGCGGCCTGCCTCGTCGTCGACGTAGGCCGTGTACTCGGCTGCGGTCAGCAGGTCTGTTGCTGGGGAGGCGTTGTCGATCTGGATCTCAATCAGCCACCCGTTTCCGTACGGCTCATCGTTGACGGTCTCCGGAGCGTCGGAGAGCGTCTCGTTGACCTTGGTGACCTGACCGGTAACCGGGGCGTACACCTCACTCACTGCTTTGACCGACTCCACAGTCCCGAACGCCTCGCCGGCCTCGAAGCGGTCGCCGACACTCGGCAGCTCGACATAAACGACATCCCCGAGCTGCCGTTGGGCGTGATCGGTGAGGCCGACCACGACCACAGCCTCGCGCTGGCGCGCCCATTCGTGGTCCTTGGTGTACTTGAGATCCTCAGGAATCGAGGCCATGAGCGAACAGCTCCCCTTCCTGCGCCTGCGCGCCACGCGATCATCCACTGCGTTCTATCGCCGAGACCCGCCACATCCAGACTCCATGCGCCCGGATTCACCCGTTATCACAGGCGGATTCACGCTCCAGCCTTGCTGCCACCGAGTGCTGCTGGGCCGGCTAGTGGAGGAGGATCGTGGCGGTCCAGCAGGCATTCCGCGACAAGGCCGGTCCACCGGTCTGGGTCACGCACCCATCCCGGCTCCGATGTCTCCGTGAAGTACTCGCTGGCACGCCGTGTCACGGATGAAACGGCGCAGCACGATGACCAAGCAGAACAGCAGCTCGCAGGGATCCCCGTCCCCTCGGACGTCCGCGAGATCGTCCTACGCCATCTCGCCGACCTCACGGGCATGTAACGGTGTCGCTTCGCGACGGCGCAAGCGCTCCTTAGCATCGTGGAGCCCATCAGCCACCGACCGGGCCAAATTTCCGTGCCAGATGCAGCGGCGACCGGCGGACTACAACGGGGACACCCCTGTTGCTACAGCGTGGCGGGTCAAGGATTCGAACCTTGGAAGGCATCAGCCGACGGATTTACAGTCCGCTCCCATTGGCCGCTCGGGCAACCCGCCTGGTGGCCGGGTGCGCCGGCCGTGGGTCCACAATACACAGGGTCACCCCCGCCTGACGGGTAAGGTCGGCACGGCTCAGCGAGAGGAGGCTTGCGGTGGCGGATCCGTCGTTTGATGTGGTCAGCAAGGTCGACCGGCAGGAAGTGGACAACGCGCTCAATCAGGCGGCCAAGGAGCTGTCGACCCGGTTTGACTTCCGAGGTACCGGAGCGAAGGTGAACTGGGCCGGCGACGAGACGATGACAATCGAGGCCGAGACCGAGGAGCGGTGTCGCGCCGCCGTCGACGTGGTGAAGGGCAAGCTGGTCAAGCGCGGCATCTCGCTGAAGTCCTTCGACGTCGACGAGCCAGCCGTTTCGGGCAAGGTCTACCGGACCACCGGGCGCATACTGCAGGGCATCAGCCAGGATAAGGCCAAGGAGATCGCCAAGGCGGTGCGCGACGAGAAGCTCAAGGGTGTCCAGGCTCAGATCCAGGGCGACCAGCTTCGCGTCTCGGGCAAGAAGAAAGACGATCTGCAAGCCGTCATCGCCCTGCTGAAGGACCGCGACTTCGGTGTCGCTCTGCAATTCACCAACTACCGCTAGATGCACTAGGGCAGATCCGCTCATACCGGCCTGGCCTGCGGTGTGCGACTGCGGTAGATCGGCGACACTTGGGTGGGTTTTCTGGCGGAGTCTTTCATACGGTGTTTGTCCGTCGAGAGCTCCGTGGGGGCGGTGGTAGTTGTAGTAGTCTTCCCACTCCTTGAGTTTGTCGTTGAACACTTTCGCGTCGTCGATGACTACGCCATCGAGTAGGCGGTAAAACTCTTCGGCGTCGATGCGGTGTGAGCGTTCAACTTTTCCGTTGAGCCGGGGTGTGGCGGGCTTGATGTAGACGTGATTTACGCCCTTGTCCAGCACATGCCAGTGAAAAGCTGTCTGGAATTCTGCCCCGTTGTCGGTCTAGATGACCTCGACACCGAACGGGAGCCGGGCCAAGACGTAGTCGACGAACTGGATCGCGGTCTTTTGGTTGAGCTGGGGATAGATACGCAGCACCCGCAACCGGGTGCAGTCATCGATCGCAGTGAACTGGCAGCACTTGCCCCGCCGGCCCGACTGCGTCTCAGAGCCGGTCGCAGCGCTGGTCAAGGGCTCGACGAACTTGACGTCGATCTGGACTCGGTGGCCGGGCTGTTGCTTTTCATACCGCTTCCACTTGCGGTCGCGGCGCTGATAGCGCTGTGAGGCGGGCAGCCGATTGATGTCCAGACGTTTGAGGATCCGCCACACTCCGGAGCTGCTGACCGCGACATCGTGGTACCGCTTGAGGTACATGCTGATCTTCGTCGGGCCGAAGTGGTAGTTCTGCCGTAGATGCAGGATCTTCTCGACGACCTCGGTGTGCGTGGCATGCGGACAGGACTTGGGTCGCCGGGACCGATCCCGAAGTCCTTCCAGGCCCTCGGCGCGGTATCGGCGCAGCCATGTGTAGTAGAGCTGGCGGTTGATGCCGAAGTAGCGACACGTCATCGCGACGTTGCCGGTGACCTCGTCGACATGACGCAACACCGCCAACCGGCGACGCACCGCACGATCACTCAGTGGATCAGTCACAGGTCTCCTAACGATCAAGAGACCCAGGTGTCAACCATCTCCGTCAGTTTTAGAGGCCTGGCCTGCGGTATGGCATTGCTTGCCGTATTTCTGAGAGGCTGCAGCCGGACGTGCACCCGAACATTCCACGTCGGGCCGCGTACTGGTCAACTATGGCCGAGCACTGACCCGACGGCGGCGACGCCAGGACATGCCGCGAGAGCGCTCTGCCGAACCGAGCAGGTGTCGCCGCACCATGTCCCCGGAGCCCGCCCGCCCGCAATGTCATCGCCGAGCTGGTTGCGCGTTCGCGGCGGGATACGGTCGGTCGCGAACTACAAGATGGCTTACCGGCTCGGTCTACCGGTGTAGCCCGTCCAGGTGGCGTCTCCGGCCAGAGAAAACCATTTCCGTTGAGCGCTCACC
>JALZCO010000480.1 GCA_030863015.1 Actinomycetota bacterium | reverse complement strand
TACCGGCCCGGCTCGTCGCAGCCTGCTTGGTTTGCCGTGATGACCGCGGCGCAGGTTAGCAACGCGGCCACGCCAGTCGTGATCACGACCGGCATCCAGCGGCCGCTGCGGATCATGCCCACCTCCTGTGACTTGTCTGTGACCTTACCGCGCGCGATGCCGGACCCATCGGACTGTGTCACACGGGTCGGTCATCAGAGGGTTGGAGCTGGCAGGATCGCCGACCATGGAGCTGATCGGTGTCGAGGAGGTCAGAGCCGCCCGCGAGACACTGCACGGAGTTGTCCGTCGCACGCCACTGAAGCACTTCCGGCTGCTTGAGCAGCGCTGCGGGGTGCCGGTCCACCTCAAATGTGAGAACCTGCAGCGCACCGGTTCCTTCAAGATCCGCGGCGCCTATGTCCGGATCCGGGCACTGTCCATGACTGCGCGTGCCCGCGGTGTGGTGGCGGCCAGCGCCGGCAACCACGCGCAAGGGGTGGCGCTGGCAGCGGCGATGCTGGGCACCACGGCGACGGTCTACATGCCGGTGACGGTGGCCCTGCCCAAGCTCACGGCGACCCGGGGATACGGCGCGCGGGTGCACCTGCTTGGCGACGTCGTGGAGGAATCGATCGCCGCGGCGCGCCAGTTCGCAGACGATACCGGGGCGGTGTTCATCCACCCGTTCGACCACACTGACGTACTCGCCGGGCAGGGCACGGTGGGGTTGGAGGTACTCGAGCAGCTACCCGACGTCGGGACCGTGCTGGTTCCTACTGGTGGCGGCGGGCTCGTCGGCGGGATTGCCGCCGCCGTGAAGGGCGTCAAACCCGACGTGAGAGTGATCGGCGTGCAAGCTGAGGGAGCCGCAGCCTGGCCTGCCTCATTGGCCGCCGGAGCGCCGGTCCGGTTGCGGCGGCGGCACACCATGGCGGACGGCATCGCGGTCACAGAGCTGGGGCCAGTGAGCTTTGCGCACGTGTCCGCTTTGGTCGACGAGGTGCTGACGGTAGCGGAGGAGGCGCTGTCCCAGGCCCTGCTGCTGTGCCTGGAGCGCGCCAAGATGCTCGTCGAGCCGGCCGGTGCTGCCGCCGTCGCTGCGCTGCTGGAACCCTCCGTGCGCTGGCCGGGGCCGGTGTGCGCGGTGCTGTCCGGTGGCAACGTCGACCCCTTACTGCTGATGCATGTCATCCGGCACGGGCTCAGTGCGGGCGGTCGGTTCCTGGCGCTGCGGGTCACCGTGCCCGATCGGCCCGGAGAGCTTGCCGCCTTACTGATGCGGGTGGGCGCGTCGGGTGCCAATGTGGTCGACGTGGCGCATTCCCGGATCGCCGGGAGCCTGGGGGTGGGTGATGTGGTGGTCGCGCTGAGCCTGGAGACCCGGGGGCCGCAACACTGTGCGGAGCTTGTCGCTGATCTCGACGCGGCCGGCTACCAGGTGACGCGCTGACTGGTTGGCTCGCTCACCGGGAGGGACACCGTCGAACGCGGGCGCCAGAGACTCTGGATTGTCCAGATCACCGGCTACGATCTCGACCGCCGCCGGCAATCCGGCGCTTTGCGGCCGCCTGGTTAATGCCCGCACGTCTGTGCCTGCGGTCAACAGATGGTCGACCACATGGCGGCCGACCGTCCCGGTGGCTCCGGTCGCGAATATCGAGGTCCCCGGTTCAGCCCAGGCAGGTGATGCGAGACTTCATCGAGCTGCGAAGACGGTCATCACTGAACCTGCGCTATGTGGCATTCGTCGCGACAAGGGTCAGTTAGCCGGCCGTGCGGCCCCCGCGTAGTTGCGGAAGTTGCGATAGTCCTGGATCCGTACCGTCTGGCCGAAGGTAGGAGAGTTGATCATGAGGGTACCGCCGAGGGACATACCGACGTGGTGAATGTTGCGTGGGGTGCCGAAGAACAGTAAATCGCCAGGCTGCAATGCAGCACTGGCCGGCAGTCGCGGTCCGTGATTGTACTGGGTTTGGGCAGTGCGAGGGAGTGCGATCCCGACAGCGGCGTAGGCGGCCTTGGTGAGACCGGAGCAATCGAAGCCGGGATTCCCGTTGCCACCCCACACATAGGGCTTTCCGAGCTGAGCGCGCGCAAACGCCACCGCGGCGACCCCACGGCCAACAGTGTTTGACGTAGTGGGCGGCGCGGGAGGATTGGCCGGTGCTGACGGCGCCGGGGCCGCAGCGGGCGGTGTTTGAGCGGTCGGATCGGTGCGGCCGTAAGCATCAGCGGTGCGCAGAACTTTGTTGACGTAGGCGCGACTGGGATTGTAGGCGTAGATCGCACCGGTGAGGTCTTGGTTATTGCGAGCACCGTTGTCGCAGAGATAGGCGGCAGCGGTGTAGACAGCGTCATGCGGATTGTACGCCGACGGTGGGGTAGCCCCCCCGGCCGGAAGCGGATGTCGGGCGGCCACAGCATCGAAAGTGCGTTGGAGAAACTGCATCGGGCCTTTGGCTCCGTCAGGGTTCGCTCCTGAATGCACGCCGGGCAGGGTGGATTGGCCGTGGTCCGATGCCATCTTTCCAATGGCGGCGAGCACCGGCCATTGCAAATCCGTGCATGTCGCGGCGGCGGCGCGGTAAAGAATGAGGTAGTTGGTGGGAATGTCGAGCACCACGGTGGTGGAGCGGTCTGCTGCGGCACCGTTGACCGTCCCGCTTGCCACCACGGACGACTTGACGGCTTTCGTCACATCGGCGTCGAGTGGACTTCCCGCTGCACGCCTGTCCAGCGGGATCGCTTGGTCGTTGAAGGCGGGCAGTGCCGGGGTTTCCGTGAAAGGCCCAGATCCGATTGTCATCAACGCCGCGATCGCCGTCACTTGACGCCGGCCTGCGTTTCCGGGGCTGGCACGATGGCGCGCTGGGCGTCGGGGTGCATCAGTGGTATCCGGCATCCACCAGCTGGTCTGCTCCGTCCAC
>JALZCO010000437.1 GCA_030863015.1 Actinomycetota bacterium | reverse complement strand
GGTGCACGCCGTGCTGGAGCAGCTGTTCGCGCTGGCTGCGGATCAGCGCGGCGTCGAGGTCGGGCGCGGCCTGGTCGATCCGGTCTGGCGCGACGTGCTGGCTGGCAGTCCCGAGCTGGTCGAGCTGTTCGCCGGACCCGACGATCCGGAGCTCACCGAGTGGCTCGACTCGGCACGTGCGCTGGTCGAGGCTTACTTCGCGCTGGAGGACCCCCGGCTGATCACACCCGAGGCCTGCGAGCTGCTGGTGGAGGCGGAGCTGCCGACGACCGGGGGCGAGACGCTGTTGCTGCGGGGATACATCGACCGGCTCGACGTCGCGCCCACCGGCGAGATTCGAGTGGTGGACTACAAGTCCGGGGCCGCCCCGCGGGAGGTCTTCGAGGCCAAGGCGCTGTTCCAGATGAAGTTCTACGCCTTGGTCTTGCTGCGTATCCGCGGTGTGGTGCCGCGCCAACTGAGGCTGATGTACCTCGCTGACCGGCAGGCGTTGAGCTACCACCCTGATGAGGAGGAGCTGGTTCGCTTCGAGCGCACCCTGGGCGCGATCTGGTCCGCGATCCTGCGGGCCGCCCACAACGGTGACTTCCGGCCCAACCCCAGCCGGATGTGTGACTGGTGCGATCACAAGCCGCGCTGCCCAGCGTTCGGTGGCACCCCACCGCCCTACCCGGGCTGGCCGGATCCGGCCGGGGCGGGCACTGAGACCGCACGCGACCGGGCGGAGTAAGGGCTTTCAGAACCGGCAGGAGCGGATGTCACTGGCGAGGATGGCCTTGGCGCCGCGGGCGGAGAGCTCGTCCATGATCCGGTTGGAGTCTTTGCGCGGCACCATCGCGCGGACCGCGACCCAGTCGGGGTCGGCCAGCGGCGCCAGCGTCGGTGACTCCAACCCGGGCGTGATGACGACCGCCTCGTCGAGCAGGCTGCGCGGGCAGTCGTAGTCGAGAATCACGTATTGCTGGGCGAACACCACGCCCTGCAGGCGCGCCGCGAACTGCGCCTTCTCCGCCGATGGCGCAGCGTTGGCCTGCTCCACCAGGACTGCCTCCGAGGAGCAGATCGCGTCACCGAAGGCGGCCAGGCCGTGCTGGCGCAGGGTGCGTCCGGAGCCGACCACGTCAGCGATCGCGTCGGCCACCCCGAGCTGTACCGAGATCTCCACCGCGCCGTCGAGCCGGATCACGTCGACGTGCACACCGTGGCGGGCCAGGTCCGCTTTGACCAGCCGGGGATAGGCAGTGGCGACCCGCAGGCCATCGAGGTCGTCGACCTTCCAGTCCCGACCCAGCGGGGCGGCGTAGCGGAAGGTGGATCCTCCGAACCCGAGCGCAAGCAGCTCAGAGACGGGCGCCGCGGAGTCCAGCGCAAGATCCCGGCCGGTGATCCCGAGGTCCAGCTCACCGGAGCCGACGTAGACAGAGATGTCCCTGGGGCGCAGGAAGAAGAACTCCACCTCGTTGGCCGCATCGATGACCGTCAGGTCCTTGGCGTCGTGGCGTTGCCGGTATCCCGCCTCGACCAGCATCTCCGAGGCCGGCTCGGCCAGCGTGCCCTTGTTGGGCACCGCGACCCGCAGCATCTGGCCATTCCCGTTCGTGGTGTCCCCGTTCATCGGCACCTCACAGGTAGCGGTAGACGTCGCTGGTGCTGATCCCGCGGCCGAGCATGAGCACCTGAACGCGGTAGAGCAGCTGGGAGATCTCCTGCGCCAGCCGCTCATCGGACTCGTGTTCGGCGGCGATCCACACCTCGCCGGCTTCCTCGAGCACCTTCTTGCCCTGGGCGTGTACCCCGTCGTCCAACGCCGCCACCGTACTGGAGCCCGGCGGCCGGGTGCGGGCACGCTCCGTCAGCTCGCCGAACAGCTCATCAAACGTCTTCACCGGCCGCCATCCTCGTGAGTGCCATTGAGTGCTATAACACTGTTACGAACTCACGACCCCTTAAGCATTGAAGTACTTGGCTTCGGGGTGGTGCGCGACGATGGCGTCGGTGGACTGCTCCGGGTGCAGCTGAAACTCCTCGGACAGCGTCACCCCGATCCGCTCCGGCCCCAGCAGCGTGACGATCTTCGCGCGGTCCTCCAGTTCCGGGCACGCCCCGTAGCCC
>JALZCO010000426.1 GCA_030863015.1 Actinomycetota bacterium | reverse complement strand
GCCTGCGCGGTTTCCGCCTGCGCGGTTTCCGCCTGCGCGGTTTCCGCCTGCGCGGTTTCCGCCTGCGCGGTCTCCGCCTGCGCGATCTCCGCCTCCGCAGATTCGGTTTCCGTGGCTTGCACCTCCGTGGCTTGCACCTCCGTGGCCTTTACCTCGGCGGTTGGGTGCAGCGCAATCCCGGCGGCAATCTCCACATTCACCGATTCGGTGTCCGGGTCACTCCCAGAGCACCCAGTCCCGGCGTTATTCAGCAGGGCAGCGACCTGGTCGATCAGACCTTCGATCTCGCGGCGTGCAGGCTCGCAGTGCTCGAGCAACGTGGACCGCGCGGCTTCCACGTTGCGACTATGACGGCCCTCAGCTGCACGGGCGGCCCGCACGCAATACAAGGCGTCGGCGAACTCGCCGCGCGCCTCATGCACGTGTGATAGACCTTCGAGGCATTCGGCGAGCACTGCATCCATTCCATGGCGCTGGGCTCCCTCAACCGCATCGGCGAGCAGGGTCAGCGCCGGTTCGTGGCGACCTTCGGCGAGATGCACCCGGGTAGCCAGGGCCAGCCGTAACCTGCCAACCGCGCCAGCCGCCGCGGCGCGCACCGGACGGCGCAGCAGTGGCCGCACCTCGTGCATCGCGGCGTCGCCTTCGTCCCGGTCGAGCATGGCCAGCACAATCTCCAGCATCAGCCGTGCTCTGACCTCGCCGCTGTCATGCTCGGGATCAGCCAAACCGGCCAGCAGCTCGCGGCCTGCCCTGGCATGCGCCTCGGCCTCTGCAGCCGCGCCACATCGACGGTGGCGCGCCGCGTCGGCAGCTCGGGCGGTGGCTCGCAACAACAGTGCCGTGTCGCGGTCGAGGGTGGAGTCCTCCCGGTAGAGCTCGTCGGCCTCGTCAAGCGCCGGCGTGAACAGGTCTCCCCGGCCGAGCGCATCCGACGCCTCGGCTGCGGCGACGAGTGCCGTACCCCTTAACACCGGGGCAACATCGTCGCCTGCGGCCAGCACCGCGTGTACCGCCCGAAGTGCGGTGGCAGGTTCGGCGAGCGCCGCCGCACAGTGCGCCAACTCCACTTGCAGCTCATGCCGCAGCCCCGCAGGGGTTCCGTCATCCCAGACCGCCGGGAACAGCCGATGAGCCGCTTCCCCGTGCCGCCCAAGGCGGTTGAGAGCAAAAACTGCGAGGTGATCTGCCCGCAGCGCGGTCATCTGGTCATCCTGCGCGGCGGTCAACGCCCGATCGGCCAGCAGCAGGGCCAGCTCGGGGGCTCGCCAGCGCAAGAGCATCGCCGATTCAACCAGCGATGCAGCCTCACCGTTGCTGGCCGGCATGCCGGTCCGGACACCGTCGCGCGCCGTATTCCTCACCTCCCACCCCCATCGCCGTTCCCGACTATCGGCTGCCCCATGCCCGGTCAGTCCCGGGTCAGTCTGCGGTAGGTCACACGGTGTGGCCGCGCCGCCTCCGCACCAAGTCGTTCGACCTTGTGCTGCTCGTAGGCCTCGAAGTTGCCCTCAAACCAGAACCAAGAGGCGGGATTCTCCTCCGTTCCCTCCCAGCTAAGAAGGTGGGTCACCACCCGGTCTAAAAACCATCGGTCGTGGGAGATCACCACTGCACAGCCGGGGAACTGTTCCAGTGCGTTCTCCAGCGAGCTCAGCGTCTCGACGTCAAGGTCGTTGGTGGGTTCGTCGAGCAGGATCAGGTTGCCGCCCTGTTTGAGGGTGAGCGCTAGGTTAAGCCGGTTGCGTTCGCCGCCGGAGAGCACTCCCGCGGGTTTTTGCTGATCAGGCCCCTTAAAGCCGAAGGCACTGACGTAGGCCCTCGACGGCATCTCGGTATTACCAACCTGGATGTGGTCAAGCCCGTCAGAGATCACCTCAAAGACCGTCTTGTTCGGGTCGATGCCCGCGCGTTCCTGGTCGACGTAGGACAGCTTCACTGTCTCGCCCACCTTGACCGTGCCGGAGTCGGGCTGCTCCAAGCCCACGATGGTCTTGAACAGCGTGGTCTTGCCGACCCCGTTAGGACCGATCACCCCCACGATGCCGTTGCGGGGCAGCGTGAAGGACAAATCTTTGATCAGCAGACGACCGTCGAAGCCCTTGTCCAGGTGCGACACCTCCACCACCACGTTGCCCAGCCTCGGTCCCGCTGGGATCTGGATCTCCTCGAAGTCAAGCTTGCGGCTGCGCTCGGCTTCGACTGCCATCTCCTCATAACGCTGCAGACGGGCTCGAGATTTGGCTTGCCGGGCTTTTGCTCCCGATCGGACCCACGCGAGCTCGTCGCGCAGCCGCTTCTGCAGCTTCTGGTCCTTCCTGCCCTGCACCGCCAAGCGGTCGGCCTTCTTCTCCAGATAGGTGGAGTAGTTGCCCTCATAGGGGTAGGCCCGACCGCGGTCTAGCTCGAGGATCCACTGCGCGACGTTGTCCAGGAAGTACCGGTCGTGGGTGACAGCCAGTACGGCACCGGGGTAGCGCGCCAGGAACTGCTCCAACCACAGCACGCTCTCCGCGTCCAGGTGGTTGGTGGGCTCGTCCAACAACAGCAGATCCGGTTTGGACAGCAGCAGCTTGCACAGCGCGACCCGGCGCCGCTCTCCTCCGGACAAGTGCGTCACCGGCTCGTTAGGCGGCGGGCAACGTAGGGCGTCCATGGCC
>JALZCO010000422.1 GCA_030863015.1 Actinomycetota bacterium | reverse complement strand
GTGTGCACCCGAAGAACGGTCTGCGCCACGCTGAGCTGATACTCCCGGGGTTTGAGCTCGTAATCAGCAAACGTTCCATCCAGCGGGTCTTCCTGCGCATGGCCTGAGGCCAGCTTGATGACGGCCTCACCATACTCGTTCTGGGGGCGTTCGGCGTTGGCTCGGTACCAATCAACACTGTCCCGTAAGGGTTCGGACTGATCGACTACTCGCTGAAATGCTTGATCGGACAGCGCGAGTATCTTGCACGGAGTCACTGCTTTGACCGTATAGGTCCAAGTATCTTGAGACTGGACCAACTCACGATCCCCGAAATAATCGCCGTCGGCAAGCACTGCTAACACTATCGGCTCGCCATACTTGCCAGGACCAATCTTGTTGACCTTGCCATGAGCGATGAGAACCAGTTGATCAGCTGGATCTCCTCTGTTTACGATTGTGCTCCCGGCGTCGATCTCGCGCTGCTCGAACTGGTCCGCTATTGCACTCAGCACATCCGGGTGCTCAGTAAAATTCCGCAGCATGGGCAACTCGCGCAGCTCCTCAGGGATAACCCGTATCTCGGCGTCACCGTTCATCGTGAACGTCATCCGGCCATCACCCACCGCATAGCTGGCCCGGCGGTTCACCCGGAAAGTCCCGCCCGAGGCCTCCACCCATGGCAACACCCGCAACAGCCAGCGCGACGTGATTTCCTGCATCTGCGGCTGCGACTTGGTTGTCGTCGCCAAATTACGGGCAGCGTCGGTAGCCAAGCTCAACTGTGGCCGATCACCGTTTTGCGGCAGCTGACCATTCACGCTCGACTCCAACTGTGCCGATTCAGTCACAACGCACACCACCAATCTTTATCCGCACTCGAAGGAAGGATAAGGTCGTCTCTACCTGTGGCGACCAGCTGTTGCCGATACCAGCATTCAGGCCCACTGTAGGGATTCCGGCTTGCGTGGTGATCCGTAGAAACTACGGATATCATTACCGATCGGGTGTCAACCCGAGCTCGGCACCATGGACCACGAGTTGCTGCTTGGAGGTGACCCCCAGTTTGGAGTAGCTGCGGGCTAGATGCGTCTCGACGGTGCGCACGCCGATGTGCAGCCGGGTGGCGATCTGCGGAGCGGTGTAGCCACCGGCGGCCAGCTCAGCAACCTGCCGCTCCCGTTTGGTGAGCCTGTCCAGGCTGTGCATCGGCTGAGCAGTGCACCGCTTCTGTGACTCGAGTTCGATCAGCAGCATTTGGGCTTGATCGCGGCGGACAACGGCACCGCAGGCGTCGAATGCCCCGGCGGCCGCGCGCAACACTTCTTCGGCTGCCCTGCGGTCCGATCGCCGGATTGCGTTGGCGTAGGCGACGCGGGCGCGCGCCGCGAGCAGGGCGTAACCGCTGGAGTCGAATACGTCCATAGCGCCCAACGCCGCTCGCGCCGCTAGATCATGGCAGTTGCGACCGACCAGGGCCCATGCCGTGGCGAGTTGGTGCAGCGCCTGGTGGATCGGTGCACCGGTGCGGCAAGCGTTGTCTTCTGCCGAGGTCGCCGCCCTCGCCGCAGCGTCGGGATCACCGATAACCACCGCGATCTCAGCCAGATCCGCCAGAACGAATGCCCGCAATGCCCAGACGTTCATCGCCGAATAGCCGTCGACAGCCCGTTGCAAGACGGCGGCCGCGACAGCCAGTCGGCCCTCGGCCCGGGTCACTGTTGCCTCGGCCCACCAGTACCACGGCCCCAGGATGCCCGGCGGCTTACCATTGGTTCGGATCATGACGTCGAGGTATCGGCGGGCCTCGGTCAGAAGTCCGCGCTCTGCCGCCGCCATCGCCGCCCGGACCGCCAGCCGGACCGGCAAACGGGATCGAGGCGCTGGATTGTGTCCTTCCGCCTGCCGCGCATGCGCCGCGACCATCGGCAAATCCCCCGCTACCAGTTCGATGAAAGCGCCACATCCGCCAACCGTCGGGTCATAGTGCGGGCTAGACGCAACAGCCTGGGCCCACCGTGTGCGGGCCGAGACCAGGTGGCCCCGGCAGGCATCGAACGACGCAAGTAGCGCCAGGGTCTGTGATATCCAGGAAAAGCGCGCTGCCGTGGTAGCCAGCTCGACGCTGCGCAT
>JALZCO010000401.1 GCA_030863015.1 Actinomycetota bacterium | reverse complement strand
GTGCGCAGGTGGTCGTCGGCGCGCCGCACCAGCTCGCTGCCGTACCGGTGCCCGCTGACGCCGCCGTGCTCGGCCCCGCGGAGCTTGACCAAGTGCCGGCCGACTCGTCCACGGTGGTGCTGGCCAGTGGTGATCCTGGATTCTTTGGCATCGTGCGGTCGTTGCGCAAGCGCGGTCTGCGACCGGAGGTGCTGCCGGCGCGGTCCAGTGTGGCGCGAGCGTTCGCACTGCTGGGCCGTTCCTGGGACGACGTCGCTGTGGTCTCGGCGCATGGCAGATCACTGCGGTGTGCGCTCAACGTCTGCCGGGCGCATCCCGCAGTCGCAGTGCTTACCGCACCGGGAGCGGGGGCCACTGAAATCGTTGCCGGGTTGGGCGGCTGGCGCCGCAGTGTCCTGGTCGCCGAAGATCTCGGCGGTCCGGACGAGCGGGTGCGACGCTTCGACGGTGGTCAGGTCCGCGATCCGCATGTGGTGCTGTGCTTGGCCGATGAGCATGAGGTGCCGCCTCGGGGCTGGATCGCCGGTGGCGAACCGGTTCCCCCGGCGGCCGGCTGGGCCTTGGATGAGATGCAGTTCTCGCACCGCGACGGGATGATCACGAAGTCGGAGATCCGGGCGCTGGCCTTGGCGCGGCTGGCTCCTGGGCCGGGTCGCTTGGTGTGGGATCTGGGAGCTGGATCGGGATCGGTCGGGGTGGAATGTGCCCGGCTCGGCGCCGCCGTGGTGGCCGTCGAGCGGGATCCTGCCCAGTGCGTCCGGTTGGTGGCCAACGCGAGCGCGCACCAGGTGAACGTCCGGGTGCTCGAGGGGGAAGCGCCGGCAGCCCTGGCGGGGCTGCCCAAACCCGATGCGGTGTTCGTCGGCGGCGGCGGGGCCACGGTGGTGCGGGCCGCGGCGCAGGCATCGCCCCGGGTCGTGGTGGCACTCGCCGCGCTGGACCGGGTGGCACCGTGCCGCGTGGCGTTGCGGGAAGCGGGCCACCAGGTCGACGGCGTCCAGCTGGCCGCGTCGCGGCTTGTGGAGCTGCCCGGTGGGTCGGTGCGGTTGTCCGCGACCAATCCGGTGCTGCTGCTATGGGGCCACCGGTGACCAGCCTGGTGGTGGGCCTCGGATCCTCCCGCGGGGTCCGCGCAGCAGCGGTGTGGTCGGCGCTGCGGTCGGCCGTACCGGACCTTACGGCGATCACCGCGTTCGCCACTGTCGACCGGCGCCGCGGGGAGCCCGGGTTGCTCGCCGTGGTCGTCGAGCACGGTGCGTCGCTGCACTGTTACCCGGCGGCCGAGCTCGACGCGGTCGACGTGCCGCATCCCAGTGAATCGGTCCGCGGCCACGTCGGTACTCGTAGCGTCGCCGAGGCTGCCGCGCTGCTCGCGGCCCGGGACCTGGGTGGCGGGTCGTTGGTTGTGCCCAAGCTGCGTGGTGAGCACGTCACCGTCGCCGTCGCGGTGCTGAACCCGCTCTCGATCAGCTCGGCGTGCACGGCATGCGGCGCGTGCCTGCGCACCTGCCCGGAACGGGCACTGCGCCCCGCCCCGCAACGCCCGGTGGTCGTCGCAACGCTGTGCACCAGCTGCGGGGAATGTGTGGAGGTCTGCCCCACCGACGCGATCACCCTGCGCAACGAACCCATCAGCTCATCGCATTCAGCGGGCTCAGCGGGGTAATCAGCACTTCGATACCCCCACTGAGCCCGCTGAATGCACAGCGAGCGCGTGGCTCCGGCGCTGGCTGCGGACGCGTTGACCGCGCCGCAGTGCCCGCTGACGCCGCGCGAGCTGGAAGTGCTGCGGCTGTCCGAGCACGACCACCCGTCACCGTGATCGCTCGGCGGACCCACCTGTCGTCCGGCACGGTGCGCAACTACCTGGCCGCGGTCCCCAGCAAGCTCGGTGTCGCGAGCTGGGCGCAGGCGATCCGCACTGCTCATGACAACGGCTGGTTGTAATCGCCCCTCAGCTCATGGTGGACTCTTCCGTTTGGATCGGTCGTGGCCGCCCGGGAGCCTGTCGCGGTCGAGGAGATGGACCTTGACCGGCCATCATGCTGGTTCGCGATGGGATTACCGGCAGGTTGATGCCGTGGTGTAAGCGTTCGGCTGCAAGGCAATCGCCAACAGCAACACCGATGGTAAGGGCGGCCCCGAACCGAACCGGCAATTAGCTCTCAGCCCCATAGCGGGTTGAAGCCGGCGGGAAGCTCCAGCCGGTGCGCGCTCATGAAGCCGGTGTCGGCGAGCAATTCC
>JALZCO010000394.1 GCA_030863015.1 Actinomycetota bacterium | reverse complement strand
CACCGGCGGCCGTCGGCTTGCTGTGTGCAGCGACCATTCCGAACAGGCCCACCTCATGGTGGGGGTGCCGGCCTTGGACCGACACGACGACCGGCGCAAGGTGCTGGGCGTGCTCAATGCCGCGCTGGGCGGCGGGATGAGTTCACGGCTGTTCCAGCAGGTTCGTGAGCGGCGCGGGTTGGCGTACTCGGTGTACTCGTCGGTGGTCTGTTACGCCGACACCGGAAGCCTGGCGATCTACGCCGGTTGCTCCCCGCAACGGCTGGGCGAGGTGGCGGCGGTGGTGGGTGACGTGCTGGGTTCGGTGGCCCGGGACGGCCTGTCCGACGCCGAGCTGGCCCGCGGCAAGGGGCAGCTGCGCGGTGGGCTGGTGCTGAACCTGGAGGATCTGGGTTCCCGGATGACCCGGATCGGCAAGGCCGAGCTGCACCACGGTGAGCACCGCACCCTCACCGAGGAGCTACGACGGATCGACGCGGTGACCGCGGACCAGGTCACCGAGCTCGCTCGCGAGTTTCTGCGCCAACCGGTCACTGCCGCTGTGGTGGGTCCCTATGCGCATGCTGAGGAGCTGCCCGGTGAGGTTGCGGAGTTGATCGCATGACACTGGGGGAGCAGGCCTGCTCAGCCGCGGAACGCTCCGCCGAGAATCCGATCCGGGTCGGGGTGCTCGGAGCTCGTGGCCGGGTGGGCAGCCAGGTGTGCAAGGCCGTGGACACCGCTGAGGACATGGAACTCGTCGCCATGGTCGATGCGGGTGACTGGATGTTCAACGTCGCCGACGCGGGCGCCGAGGTGGTAGTCGACTTCACCCACCCCGACGTGGTGATGGACAACGTGCGGTTCTGCGTGGATCAGGGCATTCACGCCGTCGTGGGTACCACCGGTTTCGATGAGACAAGGCTGGCCCAGGTCCGCGAGTGGCTCGTGCCCAAGCCCGACCTGGGGGTACTGATCGCCCCCAACTTCGCCATCGGGGCGATCCTGTCGATGCGTTTCGCCGCCATGGCCGCCCGATTCTATGAGTCGGTGGAGGTGGTGGAGCTGCACCACCCTCATAAGGTCGACGCTCCTTCCGGCACCGCAGCCCGCACCGCGGCGCTCATCGCGGCCGCCCGAGCCGAAGCCGGGGTCGGCCCCCCGCCGGATGCCACCACCCGTTGCCTGCCGGGAGCCCGGGGTGCCGACGTGGAGGGAATACGGGTGCATGCGGTACGGCTGTCCGGGTTGGTCGCCCATCAAGAGGTGTTACTGGGCACCGAGGGCGAGACGCTGACGATCCGGCATGACACGTTGGACCGCTCGTCGTTCATGCCGGGCGTGCTACTTGCCGTTCGGGCGGTGCTCGACCGTCCCGGCCTCACAGTAGGTCTCGAACCGCTGCTCGACCTGTAGCCGGTAGCACCTGTTCAGCAGAGCGTGAGGTTGAGAGGGCCGGTTAGGCGAATTTCGCGTAGTGCTCGGCCGTTGGCGTCTAGGGTGCGAACGGTGCCGTCGGCCTCCCAGCCGATGCGCCGGTAGAAATTCAGTGAGGCTGGGTCCTCGGCGGGCACCCAGGCGATCCCGCGCGTTGCACCGGCATCGCGCAGCACCGCTGCGGCTGCGGTGAGCAGCCGGCCGCCGTGGCCGCGGCGAGCCCATCTCGGTTCGACCAGCAACGTGCTGACCAGTGCCGTGTACGCCGCATCGGCAGGCACTGCGCCGTCGGCGGAAGCTACCTCACTCGCGGGTGCCGGACCGGCTACCACGAATCCGACCGGTTGCTCACCCTCAGTGGCGATCAACACCGTGACCCCGCCCTCAATGGTGTCGGCCCAGGCCTGTTGCACCTGTGGCGCATCCAGACCGTCGAGAACACCGGCCGGCAACAGCTCGGAGTAGGCGATCCGCCAGGTCGTCCGATGGACAGCGGCGAGCGCGCCAGCATCCGCAGGAGTCGCGGCGCGTACCCGCGCTAAGGCCATGCCGTCACGGTATCGACACCAGTCAACCGTGGATTGTCAGTGTTCGATGGCAGCATCGATGACCGTGCAGACGATCGGAGCCGCCGCAGCGCGGCGCATCGCGTTAGCCGCACAGGGCTTCGCCGACCCCCGCGCCACCGGGGCGGTGACTCGGCGGCACCTGCTGCGGGTGTTGGGCCGGATCCGATTACTGCAGCTGGACTCGGTGAACGTGCTGGCTCGGGCCCATTACCTGCCAGTGTTCAGCCGGCTGGGCCCCTACTCGAAAACACTGCTCGATGACGCCGCCTGGGCGCCCACTGCCCGCCGCCCTCGCCTACTGGTGGAGTACTGGGCTCACGAGGCGAGCCTGGTCCCGGTGCCGGACTGGCCGCTGCTGCATTCGGGAGCCAAGAAGCCAGGCTGGTGGCAAGGGTACGGGCGGCTGGCCTCCCGAGCGCCGGAGCTGGTCTCGGCCGTGCTCAAGGCTGTGCAGGAGCGGGGCCCAATCGGCGCGGGAACGCTCGAGCGGGAGTTGGGCGGCGGCGTTGGCCCAGCGCGGGGCTCGTGGTGGAACCGGACGGACACCAAACGGATCTGCGAGTGGCTATTCGGTATCGGTGAACTCACCACCGGCACGCGGCGGGGATTCGAGCGGCTCTACGACCTCCCGGAACGGGTGCTGCCCCCCGAGGTGCTCGGCCGCCGGGTCGGCGCTGAGGAAGGCGCCCGTGAGCTGGTCTCCCGTGCCGGCGCCGCGTTGGGCGTGGCCACCGAGGCCGACTTGCGTGATTACTACCGGCTGCGGCCCGAGCGCAGCCGGCAGGCGGTCGCTGAGCTGGTAGAGGCAGGCGAGCTCGAACCGGTGGTGGTCCGAGGCTGGCGGGCCCCGGCCTACCGGCACCGCGATGCCCGTAGACCCTGGCGCGTCACTGGCGGGGCGCTGCTGTGCCCGTTCGATCCGTTGATTTGGGACCGGGCGCGCACGGAGCGGCTGTTCGGATTCCGGTACCGCATCGAAATCTACGTCCCAGAGCACCGGCGCAGCCACGGCTATTACGTATTCCCGTTCCTGCTTGACGGAGAACTGGTAGCGCGGGTGGATCTCAAGGCAGACCGCGCCGCCGGCGTGCTGCGGGTGCCAGGTGCTTTTGCTGAGCCCGGGACAGCCGACGGCGCCCGGGTGGTCACTGAGCTCGCCCGGGCGCTGCGCGAGATGGCCCAGTGGTTGGAGCTGGACGGGATCACGATCGGGCAGCGGGGTGACCTGGTCGCCGCCTTGGGTGCCGCGACCAGGCCTGCTGGCACGGTCAGGAAGGTGCTGCGGTGACCAGCGCATCCCCCGAGCCGGTTCGGGCCCGCACCCGCAGCGGGACGACGCCCTCGGCGGGTGGACCACCGACCGGCAAGTCGCTGCGTGCGTGGCCGGAGCCGGAGCTGACGTCCAACTCGGCCCGGACGCCGGGGTGGATACCCACCCGCAGTTGCCCTGAACCGGTGGTGAGCTCCAGGCCACCAGCCGAGGCATCGACCACCGTGAGATCACCGCTGCCAGTGCGAGCGCTCATGTCGTGCGTGACGGCCCCCAGCCGGACGTCACCGGAACCGGTCTGCACGGTGGCGGTGCCGCTCCGAGCGCCTGCAGCGTGTTCTATCGAGGTCACGTCAACCTCTCCGGAGCCGGTCCGCACCCGCAGGCTGCCCAGCACCGACCCCAGCCGCACATCGCCCGAGCCGGTCCGGATGTCGGTCGCACCGGTGCATCGTTGCGCACGGACCTGCCCGGACCCGGTGGAGGCGTCGAGCCGGTCGGTCACGCCATCGACGGTAATGTCCGCCGAGCCGCTGCGGGCCGTGATCGACGAACCCGACGGAGCATTGATATGGATGGTCAGCGGAACGGCGCGCAGCGGGAACTCTCGCGGGCTGCGCACAGTGAGCCGCTGGCCGGTGAAGTCGATCACCGTGCGGCGTACGGCCTCGGCGGCCAGCTCGCCCGGTGAGCTACTCCCGGCTTGCTCACCCAGCCAGTTGAGCAGACCGGCGATCCCGGCGGTCCACGGTGGCTGGGTGGGCGGATCGGCGCGGACCTGCACGGCCACCTCCGCACCGTCAGCACTGTCGTCAAGCTGGATGTCCAGCCGCCCGCTGTCGAGTTCCACGGAGGCATCGATCCGGACCGCACACTCGAAGTGCGCTTTTCGAATTACCGGCGCATTGGCGTCGCCGTGCTCCACGATTCCTCCTCAACGACGTTGCTCGACTCGCCGACGTTGCTCAGCCCTGAACCCAGCCCTGGACCCGATTGCCAGCGCGACGGTCGTCTCGGGTCCTGCGGGACTCGTTCCACGGCGCACCGCGCAGCGCGCCCGCGACTGCTTGGGAGACCCACGTGTTGAGTGAGACTCCCTGCTCGGCGGCGGCGCGCTCAGCCTGGTCCTTGACCTGGTCGATCAACCTCAGAGTCATCCGCCTGATGTCGCCACCGGTGTCGCCAAGGGACGCTGCGCCGAAGTGCCCTGGACCGAAGTGGCCTGGGCCGAAGGGCCCTGGGCTGGCTTCATGGGGAGGCGGCGGGGCGTCCCTACCTGGCCCGGCATGTATTTCGTCCGACGGCGAACTGACCGCGATCCGCACGTCCCGGCCGTCGAGCCGAACCTCCACCACCCGATCCTCCAGCGCTGCAGTGACTTCCGCGGCGAGGTCGGACATCGCGTTCATGATTGCCAGCCGGGCGGCGGGCTCCAACGCAACGCCCAGTACGGCGGCAGTGCGCCGGGTCTGCTCGTCACCTGCCGACGCCGCGGCGGTGAGGTCCTCACGCAGTTGACGGAGGTAAGGTGTCAGATCCATGACGTCAACTATGACGTCAGATGTGATGTCGGTCAAGGCGTCAGCAGTGTCGCAGTAGGCTGCGGGCGCTCGTCGCTGGGCCCGTTCGAAAGGAGTGGTACGCCGTGAGCCAGCCTGACGGAGTCGATCCAGCCGCAGTCATGAGCACCGTGGGGTTGCGGGTTGCGCTGGTGGGCAAGACCGAGTTCTTCCCACCGGCCGATGTACCGTGGTCCACCGACGCCGACGGCGGGCAGGCACTCGCCGAGTTCGCTGGCCGAGCCTGCTACCAATCTTGGCGTAAGCCCAACCCGGCGACCGCCACGAACGCCGGCTACCTGCGGCACATCATGGAGGTTGGCCACCTCTCGGTGCTCGAACACGGCACGGTCAGCTTCTACATCACCGGAGTATCCCGATCGCTGACCCACGAACTGATCCGGCACCGGCACTTGTCCTACTCGCAGCTGTCCCAGCGCTATGTCCCCGAGCGCGATGCCGCCATGGTGGAGCCGCAGGTCATTGCCGACGACCCGGAACTCCACGAGCGGTTTCAGGTTGCGGTCCGGGCTAGCCAGCAGGCCTATAACGACCTGCTGGCCGGATTGGAAGAGCACTTCGCCGGCGAGTCGAACGCCACGCAACGCCGTAAGCAAGCCCGCCAGGCGGCTCGCTCGGTGCTGCCCAACGCCACCGAGACCCGCATCGTGGTCACCGGCAATTACCGGGCTTGGCGGCACTTCATCGCGATGCGTGCCACCGAGCACGCTGACGTGGAGATCCGCGCGTTGGCGGTGGAGTGCCTGCGCCAGCTGCAGAAGGCGGCGCCCAACGCGTTCAGCGACTTCGAGATCTCCGCCCTCCCGGATGGAACGGAGATCGCCTCCAGCCCGCTCGTGGCGGAGGGGTGACTGGTCGGGAGCGCGTAGCGTGCACTCATGGATTTAGACGAGGCACGCGCCGTCGTCTTCGAGCAGCACCACGCGGTGCTGGCCACCCTGCGACGGGACGCAACACCGCAGATGTCCCCGGTGCTAGCGACGGTCGATGGCCAGGGACGGGTGGTCGTGAGCACCCGGCAGAACGCGTTCAAGGTCCGTAATCTGCGCCGAGATCCCCGCGCGTGGCTCTGCGTGCTGCCTGACGGGTTCTACGGCCGCTGGATTCAGGTCGGTGGCTCGGTGCAGATCGTGGAGCTACCCGAAGCGATGGAGCCTCTGATGGACTACTACCGCAGAATTTCCGGTGAGCATCCGGATTGGGACGACTACCGCTCGGCGATGGAGCGCGACGAGCGGGTGCTCCTGCAGATCGAGCTGGTCTCAGCTGGGCCCGACCGGGAAGGATGACGTGACGAAGGGTGCAGCATCGTAGGGCCCGGACGCTGTGCGAGGGATGGACGGCGCGACCTGGGCGGGCGCACCTGGGTGGTCCGGGAAGCCGACAGGCACGAACGCGTGGGAGCCGTGGCCGTAGCCGCTCAGCAGAGCAGCCAGGGAGAGCTGTAGTCCACCGACGACCTCGGCGAACGAGGGATGTGGCGCCGACCGGTAGCGTTTGCGCACATGAGTACTGCGCCGACCTCAACATCCGGGCGGCCATTCGGTCGGGTGCTCACCGCCATGGTCACCCCATTCACGGCCCAGGGACAGTTGAATCTCGATACCGCTCAGAAGCTCGCCCACCAGTTGGTGGAGAAAGGTTGCGACGGGTTGGTGGTCAACGGCACCACGGGGGAGTCGCCAACCACCACTGACGCTGAAAAGGCGGACCTGGTGCGGGCGGTGGTGCAGGCGGTGGGGGACCGAGCGGCCGTGGTGGCCGGCGCGGGAACCTACGACACGGCGCACAGCGTGCAGCTGGCCCGGCAGGCTGCGCAGGCCGGTGCGCACGGACTACTGGTGGTGACCCCGTACTACTCACGACCACCGCAGGCCGGGCTGGTAGCGCATTTCACCGCGGTCGCCGATGCCACCGAACTGCCAGTGATGCTCTATGACATCCCCTCCCGCTCGCACGTGCCGATCGCCCTCGAGACCGCCTATCAGCTCGCTACGCACCCGCGGATCGTCGCGGTCAAGGACGCCAAGGGGGATTTCGGCTGCGGTGCCGAGTTGATCGCCAACACCGACCTGGCCTACTACTGTGGGGACGACGTGCTCAACTTGCCGTGGCTGTCGGTGGGTGCGGTGGGGTTCGTCAGCGTGATCGGCAACGTGGTGGCCGACCGGTTGCGGGCCATGATCACCGCATTCGAGGCCGGTGACGTGCGCACCGCGCGGAGCCTGCACACCTGCACCCTCGCGCTGATTCGGACCTTCTGTATGGCCGGTGGGGTGGCCTTCGGCAAGGCGGCACTGCGCCTGACCGGGTTCGACGTCGGTGATCCCCGACTACCGCAAGTCGCCGCCGAGCCCGACCAGGTCACCGCGATCGCCACCGCCCTGGTCAAGATAGGAGTTCTCGAGTGACTGCCGTCCCCACCGGCACCCCACTACCCGTACCTGGCGTCCCCAGGACCGCCCCACCGCCGCTGGCCGGCGGCGGCCTGCGCACGGTCGCCCTCGGGGGCATCGGGGAGATCGGCCGCAACATGACCGTCTTCGAGCACGCCGGCCGGCTGCTCGTGGTGGACTGCGGGGTGTTGTTCCCCGAGGACGACGCGCCCGGGGTTGACCTGATCCTGCCCGACTTCCGGGCGATCGAGCACCGGCTGGACGATATCGACGCGTTGGTGCTTACCCATGGGCACGAAGACCACATCGGCGCCGTGCCGTTCTTGCTGCGGTTACGTCCCGACCTGCCGGTAGTGGGATCTGAGTTCACCCTGGCGCTGGTCGCCGAGAAGTGCCGGGAGCACCACCAGAAGCCGCAGCTGATTCAGGTCACCGAGGGCGTCCGGCACGGCTGCGGGCCGTTCGACTGCGAGTTCTTCGCGGTGAACCACTCCATTCCCGACGCGCTGGCGGTCGCCATCCGCACTCCGGCCGGTCTGGTACTGCATACCGGTGACGTCAAGCTCGACCAGCTACCGCTGGATGGGCGGCTGACCGATCTTGCCGGGTTCTCCCGGCTCGGCGACGAGGGGGTGGACCTGCTACTGATCGACTCCACCAACGCTGAGGTGCCGGGCTTCGTCACCCCTGAGCGTGATATCGGTCCAGTGCTGGACTCGGTGATCGGGAAGGCTACCCAGCGCGTCATCGTGGCCTGCTTCGCCAGCCATGTGCACCGGGTGCAGCAGGTGCTGGATGTCGCCGCCGGCCATGGACGCAAGGTGGCGCTGGTGGGCAGATCGATGGTGCGCAACATGGGCGTCGCGGTCGATCTGGAGCTGCTGCGGGTCCCGCCAGGTCTGCTGGTGGATCTCGACGAGGCACTGGCGATGCCCGAGCACCGGGTGATGTTCGTCTCCACTGGCTCCCAGGGTGAGCCGCTGTCGGCGCTGTCCCGGATGGCTCGCGGCGAGCACCGGCAGATCCGGATCCGTTCCGGGGACACCGTTGTGCTGGCCAGTTCGCTGATCCCGGGCAACGAGACGGCGGTGTTCCGGGTAGTCAATGGGCTTACCCGGCTGGGCGCTGCGGTGGTGCACCAGGGCACGGCGAAAGTCCACGTGTCCGGGCACGCACCGGCCGGGGAGCTGCTGTTCGTGTACAACGCGGTGCGACCGTCCAGCGTGATGCCGGTACACGGGGAGTGGCGGCACCTGCGGGCCAACGCCGCGCTGGCCGTCACCACCGGCGTCGACCCGGACCGGGTGGTGATCGCCGAGGACGGCGTGGCCGTCGACCTGGTCGATGGCCACGCCGCGGTGGCCGGGCGGGTCGAGGTCGGCCACGTCTATGTCGACGGGCTCTCAGTCGGTGACGTGGGCGAGTCGACGCTGTCCGACCGGCTGATCCTCGGCGAGGGCGGTTTCATCGCGATCACGGTCGCGGTGGAGGCGACCACGGGGCGGGCGGTGGCCCCGCCGACGATCTCCGGCC
>JALZCO010000388.1 GCA_030863015.1 Actinomycetota bacterium | reverse complement strand
GAGTTACTTCGTCACTGAGTTACTTCGTCACTGAGTTACTTCGTCACTGAGTTACTTCGTCACTGAGTTACTTCGTCACTGAGTTACTTCGTCACTGGGATATTCGCCCGCTGCGGAGCCTGAGGTTCAGGGCAAGATCACCGCCAGGCCCGCATAGGATAGTCCGGCGCCGAACCCAACCAGCAGTGCAAGATCCCCCGAGCTGACCCGGCCTTCGGCGCGCATGTGGTCCAACGCAAGCGGTATCGACGCCGAGGACGTGTTTCCCGAGTGGATGATGTCGTCGGCCACCACCATGTCCTCGCGGGCGCCGGCTGCCCGCAGCCGCTTGGCGATGGCTTCGATGATCCGCAGGTTGGCTTGATGCGGCACCAGTACGTCGACGTCCATCGGAGGGATCCCGGCCAGTTCCAGCGCTCGCAGCGCGACCGGCGCGATCTTCGTGATCGCCCAGCGGTACACCTCCTGGCCTTCCTGGTAAATGAAGGAGTTGCGATCGGCCACCACGATGGTGCTCACCAGATCTCCGGCGCTACCGGCGGCGACCGGGCCAATGCCAGGCCCCTCGTGCTCAACCGCTCGTCCGACCACCACCGCGCCCGCGCCGTCGGCGAAGATGATGCAGGTGGAGCGGTCCATGGGGTCTACCCAATCGGACAGCTTTTCCGCGCCGATCACCAGCACGTGCTGGGCAGAACCGGCGCGGATCATATCGGATGCGAGTCCCAGCCCGTAACAGAAGCCAGCGCAGGCAGCGTTGATATCGAAGGCGGGAGCGGCGCGCACCCCGATCCGATCCGCGGTCTGGCCGGCGGCATTGGGTATGTACGAGGGCATGGTGCAGGTCGCAACCAGCACCGCGTCGATGTCGGAGGGGGCCAGCCCGGCGTCGGCCAGCGCCTTGGCGCCTGCATCGACCGCCATATCGACCACTGACTCGTCCTGGCGCGCGAAGCGCCGTTCCACGATGCCCACCCGATCGCGGATCCACTGGTCGCTGGTATCGACCCCGCGCGCGGCGATGTCGGCGTTGGTCACGATCTGCTCGGGTTGCCTGCTGCCCAAGCCGAGGATGCGCGCGCCACTGCCCGGGGACAGTTGCCGCAGGCGAGGCCTCATGCCCGGCTCCCGGAGTGATCGGAGATCAGACCAGTGACCTGGTCGAGGTCCTCGGGATCTTTGAGGGTCAGCGTGAAGGTGCCTTTCAGGTCGCGTTTGACCAGACTCGACAGGGTGCCCGCGGGCGGAAGTTCCACGGTTGCGGTGACTCCGAGGGCTCCCAGCGTGGCCATACACGCGTCCCACCGGACCGGTTTGGTCACCTGGGCGATCAGTCGGCGCAGCATCTCCGTGCCGTCGTTCACCACCTCGCCGTCGGCGTTGGACAGCAGCGGTCGCGATGGATCCTTCGCGGTGAGCTGGGCAGCGTGCTCGGCCAGCGCCTGTTCGGCCGGGGCCATGAACTGGGTGTGGAACGCCCCCGCAACGACCAAGGGCATCACCCGCGCTCGGTCGGGTTTGTCCTGCGCCAGTGCCGCCAGGGCGGGATGCGGCCCCGCAGCGACGACCTGTCCGGCACCGTTGCGGTTGGCCGCGTCCAATCCCAAGCGGTCCAACGCCGCGCTGACCTCGTCGGGGTTGCCGCCGAGTACTGCCGACATCCCGGTTGGTTGCAGCGCACAGGCGGCGGCCATCTCGCGGCCGCGGATGGCGGCGAACGCCACAGCCTCGTCCGCGGTGAGTACTCCGGCTACCGCTGCTGCGGTCAGTTCCCCGACTGAGTGCCCCGCGACCGGAGCGTTGGTCGGCAGGTCGATTCGGCGGGCCAGCTCCTCGGCGGCGAGCAGCGACAGCGCCACGACCAGCGGCTGAGTCACTGCGGTGTCCTTGATCTCCTCGGCTTCCGCCGTAGTCCCCAACCGTGCTAGATCAAGCCCGGTCGTCTTCGACCACGCCGAAACTCGGGCCGGGGCGTCCTCCAGCGCCAGCCACGGTGTGAGCATGCCAGGGGACTGAGCACCTTGTCCGGGGGCAAGCAGCGCGATCACCAGCTCTACTGAACACCAGGCAGGGAAACGGCGTGATGCTGACGTGCACGAAGTCCAGCCCGCCGTTCTTGTCGAGGGTCTACAACGAGTGGGCGCGAGCGGCCCCAATTAGGCGGTATGCGATGGTTCGTTACCACAAGCCGCGGGAACGGGCCAGCCGGCCGACCGCCAGGCCAACCCGGAGCACCAGTGCATCTCGCGGGTTGCCCGGCACCCGCCCGGTGATGTCGGCGATCCGGCGCAACCGGTAGCGGACTGTATTGGGGTGGACGAATAGCTGCCGGGCGCAGCTCTCCAGGACCCCTCCGGCGTCGAAGAAGGCGTCCAGAGTCTCGATCAAGCTGCCGCTGGCCGCCACCAGCGGACGCATCACCTGGTCGACCAGCAACCGTTCGGCCTCCGGGTCCCCGGCCAGTGCGCGCTCGGGAAGCAGGTCGGCGGCTGGTACCGGACGGGGGGCCGCGGGCCAGGCCGCTACAGCGCGCAGTGCGGACAACGCGTCGGCGGCACTGCGGTGCGCCTCGGCCAGTGATGGCACCGTCGGCCCGATCACCACTGGACCCTCGCCGAAGGCCTCCATCACCAGATCCGAGTCCTCGGGCAGGTCGGGGGGCCCGCTGAAGACCAGTACCAAACGAGATCCCTGCACGCCGACGAGAATCCCCCGGCCGGTGCGGATGGCGAGGCTGCGGATGTCAGACAGCAGCTCCGGCGGCTCGTCCGGGGGCGGGTTGCCCACCAGCACCGTGGCCGGGGCCGCTGGTTCCAAACCCAGCGCCGCGGCGCGAGACAGCAGCCACTCCTCGCCGTCCCCGCGCATGATGCCGTCCACCACCAGGGCTTCCAGCCGGGCGTCCCAGGCGCCGCGGGCCTCGGCGGCATCGGCGTAGGTGCTGGCGGCGGCGAAGGCGACCTCGCGGCTATAGCGCAGCGAGGCCTCGGTCAGCACGGCGCGTTCGGCGGCGTCGACGGCCAGCTCGGGCAGCTGTTGCTCGAAGACCAGGGCGGCGACCCGGACCAGCTCAACAGTTTGGCGCAGGCTGACCCAGCTGGTGAGGTCCCGTGGGGCGGTGCGGAACGCGTCGATGGTGAGCTTGATCGAGTGCTGTGGATCCTTGAGCCACTCGACGAAGTTGGCCACGCTGGCTTGAGTGACCAGCAAAACGCCGGCCCGGTGATCGGCGGGCAGCCGGCGGAACCAGGGGTAGCGGCGCTCCATCTCGGCCACGCTGGCCGTGGCCAGCCCACCGGAGGCCCGTCCCAGCCGGCGCAGGGTGCTGGCCGGCAGTGGGTGGGCGCCAGCCTGGACGGTCATGGGGCCAGCATCGCACGGCGCTACAGCGGCCACCTGGGTAGTGTTTGAAGCGCCTGAACAGTCCGGAGCTAGAGGAGAGAAGATGGTCAGCTCGGCACTGAAGCTCCAACCCAAGGTCGACGTGCGTCGGGCGGATCAACGCAAGCACACCGACCTCGACTGGCTGGATTCCTGGCACTCTTTTTCCTTCGGGCGCCACTACGACCCGGCGAATACCCACTTCGGCCTGCTACTCGTGAGCAACGATGATGTCGTGAAGCCCGGAATGGGGTTCGAGACCCACCCGCACCGGGATATGGAGATCGTCACGTGGGTGCTGGAAGGGTCGCTGGTACATGAGGATTCCAAGGGCAACACCGGGGTGATCTATCCGGGGCTGGCGCAGCGCATGAGCGCCGGCACTGGAATCCAGCATTCTGAGAAGAATGACTCCTGGCGCTTGAATGATGATCCCCACGATAAAGATGTACATTTCGTGCAGATGTGGATGCCGCCGGACAGCCGTTCGATCGACCCCAGTTATGAGCAACTGGACATCAACCGCGAATTGGGCCCAGTTGACGTAGGATCCGGTGATCTTGTGGTGGTGGCGTCCGGGATGGACGCTCACCGGGACTGTCGAGCGATCTTCATTCAGCAGCGGCACGCGGCGCTGTACGCCGCGCGGCTGCAATCAGGCGCAAGCGTCGAATTGCCGGCTGCGGCGTTCGTGCATCTGTTCGTCGCCCGCGGCGCAGTGGATCTGGAGGGCACCGGCCTGCTGGGCACTGGCGACGCGGCCCGGATGACCGCCGCCGGTG
>JALZCO010000379.1 GCA_030863015.1 Actinomycetota bacterium | reverse complement strand
GGGCTAGCCTGTGGAATGTTCAGCTCATCGACTTGCAAATAGGTCTTCAAGTCCTCGCGCAACTTCTGCGCAAGATTTGCAAGCTGCAGCGCGCCAGCGGTAAGGGTCGCTTCTAGATTATTTACTCCCGTATCAGACGCCCAGCGTCCGATCTGTGCAACGGCGTTCACACTGACCCCGTCAATGCCCGGGGCGGGAATCCTTGCCAGGCTCCGCGCCGTCCGAGCCCGTTCCTTGAAAAATTCCGCGGCGTGTTCGAGGTCGGCGATGGCTTGTGGGACGCGCTCGTAGTCGATCGAGAAGCCCTGCGCCGCGCCGCTCCCGCCAAGCAGCTCACCCAACGCCGTGCCGGCCAGCACGTTACCGGTATCACTGGCGGCGCCAATCAGCTGGTTCTCGCTACTCACCGTGTTCTCCTTGAGACATGCTGTGCGCACGAGGGAAGGAGTCTGCCACACCAGCCCAGGCTCGGGTGCGGTAATGGCAGCGACGCCCGCCTGGGCCAGGGTCTAGTGACACGCGTCTCACCTGGTAGGTGATCAGAGGTGGCTACCGAGTGGTCGCACCAGCGGCGCTGTGAGCGGCGGACCGTGGCCCGCTACCTGCTGACACGCTGAGCAGCAGAGTGCTGCGCAGCCCGTAGGCCAAGGCCCGTGTATGTCATCCAGGAAGCTGATTGCTCGGGACGGCCGACCATGGAGGGGCCCTACATTCCGAAGTAACCGGTGACCACTCAGAGAATAAGAATCGCCTGGATCGAAGACGTCCGCCGCCCGCGGTGAACTCGCCGGCCTGTATGACGAAGTGAAGAGCATCTACCCCACCGTGGAGGTGGCTGACGTCATCCACTGCCTGAGTCTGCGTCCGGACTTCCTCGCCCCTATCGCGCAGGCCGCGCACCTGCATTTCACCGATGGCGCGCTTATCAACCTCAGCACGTGCAGTGCAGGGCCAGCAATACCACCCAAGCCACCCACGCGCTGGGCAAGGCGATCTTGATTCGGTGGGACTGAGCACAGCCGGGCGGTTGCTGTTGGAGTTCGTGGGCGCCGTGATACGCCATGCCTACCACATCACCGATGAGCAGGTTCAAGACCTGAAAGAGGCCGGCTGGACGGATGCACCGATCGCCGAGGCAGTCTATGACGAGGCGTTGCTCAACGTCCTCAACCGGATCGCAGACGCCGTCGACATCCGCCACCCGTAGCGACGGACCGATCGACCAACCCGGCACGGCCGTGGTCTCACGGGCCCGCAATGGTGTTGCGCACCGCTGGTTTTGCGTTCAGATCAGTGTTTGGAGTACCGGCTGGTAGCTACAGTGCGGTATGGCAGCGCAGATCATCCTGGTGCCAGGTGATATCACAGAGCAGCGGGTCGACGCAGTAGTGAACGCCGCCAACAGCACGCTCCTCGGCGGGGGCGGCGTGGACGGCGCAATCCACCGCCAGGGAGGTCCCGCAATCCTGGCGCAGTGCCAGGTACTGCGGGCCGGGCGCTACCGCGACGGTCTACCCATCGGCCAGGCGGTCGCTACGACCGCGGGGGATCTGCCAGCTCAATGGGTGATTCACACCGTCGGCCCGGTGTACGCCGAATCCGAAGACCGCTCAGAACTGCTCGTCTCGTGCTACCGCGAATCGCTGCGAGTGGCCGATGAGCTTGGCGCTCAGACCGTCGCCTTCCCTGCGGTGTCCGCCGGACTCTACGGGTGGCCGCTGGCCGACGCTGCCCGCATCGCACTGACCACGATCGCCAACACACCCACCAACGTGCGTGAGGCCCGGTTCGTCTTGTTCAGCGACACGGCCCTCAGGACATTTCGCAGCGTGCACCAGAGCATGAAACACCGTGCAGGAGAGCCGGACACGCGCGGTTGAGGGCTGGTCATGACGAACCCCGGCGGTCGGGGGAAATCGCCGGGGCTCATCATGCTCATCGGAGTGGCGTTGAGTTGCGTTACAAGCCGGTTCGCGAACCCAGCTGGGTGCCGCTTGCGGTGATCGCGGTCTGGGTGCCTGCGTGACATGCTCTGTCAGGCAAGCGGTAGGCCGTAGCACGAGGACGGGAGATCGGCATGGGCCAGCCAGACCTCAAACCACGCAGCCGGGAAGTCACTGAGGGCCTGGAGCGCGCCGCGGCTCGTGGCATGTTGCGCGCCGTCGGCATGGGCGACGATGACTTCGCCAAGCCGCAGATCGGTGTCGCGTCGTCCTGGAACGAGATCACCCCCTGCAACCTGTCGCTGGACCGGCTCGCCAAGGCGAGCAAGGAAGGCGTGCACGCCGCTGGCGGGTTCCCGATGGAGTTCGGCACGATCTCCGTCTCCGATGGCATCTCCATGGGTCACGTGGGGATGCACTACTCGCTGGTCTCCCGCGAGCTGATCGCCGACTCGGTGGAGACCGTGGTGGAGGCCGAGCGGCTGGACGGGACGGTGCTGCTGGCCGGCTGCGACAAGAGCCTGCCCGGCATGTTGATGGCCGCCGCGCGGCTCGACCTGGCGTCGGTGTTCCTCTACGGGGGCACCATCCTGCCCGGCCGGGTGGACGACCGTGAGGTCACCATCATCGACGCCTTCGAGGCGGTGGGGGCCTGCGCCCGCGGTCTGATCAGCCGGGCCGACGTCGACGCCATCCAGCGGGCGATCTGCCCCGGCGAGGGTGCCTGTGCCGGTATGTAC
>JALZCO010000373.1 GCA_030863015.1 Actinomycetota bacterium | reverse complement strand
GGAGACATCCTATGGCAGCGCGATCTGACGCCGTTGATCACGCCGACGAGTCGGGCGGGCACACCGTGGCAGGTGGATGGGAACAGCCCGGTCCGCCCGGGCGCGTGACCGACGACCGTGCGCCGGCGAAGTCGTTAGTCACGACTTGTTGCCGACGGGGGCCGAGACGATCCAGCCTGCGGTCTCGACACCGCTCCAGCGGCGGACCTCAGCGGCGAGGTCGAGATGGTCAACCGGCGCCGGGTGCTCGTAAGCGCCTCAGTGGTCGCGGGGCAGCATCCACATGATCTCGAACTCGTTGCCCGTCGGGGTCGGCGCCGTAGACGCTGTTGGTGACACCGTGGCTGGACTCGCCGGTGTAGGCGCCGTTGGCAAGCAGCGCCCGGCGGGCCTCGGCAAGCTCGTCGATGGTGTTGACCTGCCAGGCGAGGTGGTAGAGACCGATGGTGCCCCGGCGCTTCGGCCCATCGGCGGTGCCGACACCAAAGAGGCCGAAGTCGTGGTGGTTGCCCGATCGGGGCACAAACACACCGCCGAACAACGCGTCGCGGCCACCGGTGAAACCGCCGCGGAGTTCGACTAGCAGTCGGGATGGTAATACAGCAGCGCTGGGGACTACCACACGATGGGATCGGATGGATGCTGCTGGTACAGCACCCGCGGCGCCATCCAGGGAGTAAGCGGTCGGGTCAGATCGGCGACGTCTCTGCGAACCTGACCACCAGCCCGCTGGTGGAGCGAGTGGCGCGCTGAGGCTGCTGCACTCCCGAGTACGTCCCGCTGTTGATCCCACTGAACGCGGAGTCAGCCACCGACAGGGCGCGGCGCAGCAAGGACGTCGTCGATCACCGTGACGGCTAGAAACCCGGTCAGGGCGGCGTCGATGACCATGGCCAGCCGCCCAGGGGGAGCCACCAGCGGCGCAGCAAGCGAGCCACAAGGCGGGCAAACCAGCGAATGCCGCCCCGAGCAAGGCCAGGAGCAAGGCCGCGACCGCGACCAACAGGGCCCCGCACGCAATTACCCGGTAGTCGTGGTCTGCGCCATCCCATCAATGCCGCGATCTGCCGCCACCCCGCCGCGATCACCAGCATGCCACCGACGCCACCGGTACCCCGACGGCAGGACCACCCAGGCGGAAGCAGGCATCCACCGAGGCAGGCTTTGTTGCGTTATCTGACCGCGGTCGCCGTAAGTCGCTTGCCAGTCGCTGGCTCAGGCTGCGTGAGCGAGCTCGTCGAACGCCGCCGCGACACAGAGCTTCGGTGGAGCATCGGCGGCGAGTTCATAGTGACCGCGGCGGATGTTCTGGATGAAGGCATGCCCGGCGATGACGGTCCTGGCGCCGGCATCGGTCTTCACACCGCGCATCGGCCGCAGTCGTCTCTTTAATTGCGCGTGGTCAGCTTCGATCCTGTTGTTGGCGTACTGCTCGATGCGGTGTCGCGCTGGGGAAGCACCTCTTCGAGCACCCGGAGGTAGGCCGTGGCCTGGTCGGTGACGACCTCGATCGGTGCCACGACGGCAGTGGCCAGGGCACGGTCAAAAAAACGGCGGGCTGCGCTGCTGTCCCACCGCGGTGAGATATAGACATCGACCACCTGGCCGTGCTCATCACAGCCCGGTAGACATACCCGCCACTTACCACCGACCTTGACATATGTCTCATCGACCTGCCATCGAGACCCGATCGCATGCCGGGCCAGCGAGCTGTCTCGATCAGGATCGGTGTGAACCGGTGCACCCACCGGTGAACGGTGACATGATCCACCTCGATGCCACGCTCGGCCAGCAGCTCCTCCACATCGCGGTAGTAGAGCCATAGCGCAGGTACCAACGCACCGCCACCAGGATTACCTCCGGCGGAAACCGAAAACCAGCAAAGCTCGATCTTGGTGCTGGCACACGAACACGACGACGCATCACCTCAGCCTGCCAGGATCCGCCCGCCACCGATGCAACAGACCCGGCAGGACTCAGGTGGGGGACCGCCACCTCAACTTCCACGAGACCCGGGACAATCTCCGGTGAAGACGCTCTTCGCCTCAATGCAACAGTACCGGTCAGGAACCGTCGGGCCAGCCGAGCAGCCGCGCCCCGAGCACGGCCACCTGCAGCGTGAAGCTCTGCCGCGGGTCGTACACGGAGTACCCGGTCAGTGCCTTGACTCGGTAGAGGCGATGGGTCACGGTCCGCACGCCGACGTGCAGCTCACGCGCCGCGGCGGTCGCCAGCTGGCCGGCAGCGAAGTACGCCGACAAGGTCTCCAGCAGCGCACGCGGACCGGTTC
>JALZCO010000344.1 GCA_030863015.1 Actinomycetota bacterium | reverse complement strand
CTACCGGGACACCGAGGACCTGGATGGGCTGTTCAGCGGGTTCGATCCGGAATCGCGCAGCTACGACGTCGGCAGCTGGCGGTACGACGGAGCGTACTTGGCCGCCGCGGCCGGCCAGCGCGACGCCGGCCCAGCCAGCCAGCCCCGTCAGCCGGTTGGCGATGACGATCGCACGCACAGCGGGAGCTCGCAGCGCGCCGCCTCCGGTGGTGACCAGTACGGCAGTGGAGGGGCGCCGGTCGGCGCCAAACCACGCCGAGACGAGACGCTCCAGCATCCGCGGTGTGTGTTTCAGATCCTAAAGCGGCACTTCGCTCGCTACACCCCGGAGATGGTCGAGCGAGTGTGCGGTGTCGCGCCGGACGCTTTCGCCAAGGTAGCGGAATCGATCACCGCGAACAGCGGCCGGGACCGCACCACGGCCTGGGCTTACGCGGTGGGGTGGACACAGCACAGCACCGGCGTGCAGTGCATTCGGGCAGCGTCGATCCTGCAGGCACTGCTGGGCAACATTGGCCGGCCCGGCGGCGGCATCATGGCATTGCGTGGCCACGCCAGCATCCAGGGCTCCACCGACATCCCGACGCTGTACAACCTGCTGCCCGGTTACCTGCCGATGCCGACCGCCCACCGCGAGCAAGATCTAGACTCCTACTGCGCTGCGGACGCCGGGAAGACCGGGTTCTGGGGCAATATGCGCTCCTATGCAGTCAGCCTGTTGACATCCTGGTGGGGAGACGCCGCGACGGCCGAGAACGACTTTCGCTTCGATTGGTTGCCCCGGATCGACGGCGACCACAACAACTACCAGTCGGTGCTGAACATGATCGACGGCGTGGTGCGCGGGTACGTGATTGCCGGCGAGAACCCGGCGGTCGGTGGGGCCAATGGCCGGCTGCAACGTCAAGCGCTGGCCTGCCTGGAGTGGCTGGTGGTGCGGGACTTCACCTGCATCGAGACCGCGACGTTCTGGAAGAACTCCCCGGAGATCGAGGCGGGGGAGCGACGCATCGAGTACATCGGCACCGAGGTTTTCTTCCTGCCGGCGGCGGCGCACGTCGAGAAGGACGGGTCGTTCACCAACACCCAGCGGCTGCTGCAGTGGCACGGCAAGGCGATCGAGCCACCCGGCGACGCCCGCAGCGAGCTGTGGTTCTTCTACCACCTGGGCCGCCGAATTCGGGAGAAGCTAGCTGGCTCCACCGACCCGCGTGACCAGGCAATTCTTGAGCTGACGTGGGATTACGGCGCTCAGGGACCCGACGGTGACCCGAACGCGGAGGCAGTACTGGCCGAGATCAACGGCACTGGACCGGACGGCCAGCCGTTGCAGGCGTACACCGAGCTGCGTGATGACGGCTCCACCCGGTGCGGCTGCTGGATCTACTGCGGGGTCTACGCCGACGGAGTCAACCAGGCCGCCCGCCGCAGACCGGCCGCCGAGCAGAACTGGGTGGCACCGGAGTGGGGCTGGGCGTGGCCGGCCAACCGCCGCAAGCTGTACAACCGGGCGTCGGCTGACCGGGACGGGCAGCCATGGAGCGAGCGCAAGGCCTACATCCGCTGGGACGCCGACGCGCGCCGCTGGACCGGGCCAGATGTGCCCGACTTCGAGGTCGACAAGCCACCGGACTACGTGCCCCCGGATGGGGCCACCGCGCAGGACGCCCTGGCCGGTGACGATCCGTTCATCATGCAGGCCGACGGCAAGGCGTGGCTATTCGCGCCCGTCGGCATCATCGACGGCCCGCTGCCGGCCCATTACGAACCGGTGGAGTCCCACACCCCAACCTGCTGTACCCCGGGCAGCCGTCGAATCCGGCCACGGTCACCTACGACCGACCGGGAAATCGCTACCACCCCGCGGAAAGCGAGGTCTTCCCGTTCGTGCTCACCACCTACCGGCTCACCGAGCATCAGACCGGTGGCGGCATGACCCGGCACCTCCCCTACCTGGCCGAGCTCCAGCCCGAGGCATTCTGCGAGGTCTCCCCCGAGCTGGCCCGGCAGCGCGGGCTGACCCACCTCGGCTGGGCCACCGTGATCACCGCCCGCAGCGCGATCGAGCTCAAGGTGCTGGTGACCGACCGGATGAGGCCGCTGCAGGTTCACGGCCGGACCAGCCACCAGATCGGGGTGCCCTGGCACTTCGGTCCCCATGGGCTGGCCACTGGCGACAGCGCCAATGACCTACTGCCCATGGCGCTGGATCCCAACGTGCACATCCAGGAGTCCAAGGTGCTCAGCTGCGACATCCGACCCGGGCGGCGCCCGCGCGGAACCGCGCTGCGCGAGTTGGTCGCCGGCTACCGGCAGAGAGCGGGGATCCTGGAATGACCACCGATCTTGGCCTACCTCGGATGGGGTTTTTCACCGACACCTCGGTATGCATTGGGTGTAAGGCCTGCGAGGTGGCCTGCAAGGAGTGGAATCTGGTGCCGCCTGATGCCGGACCGACGGGTAGCGGACCGGGCACCGACGCTGACCTCGCCGCGATGGACCTGCTCGGGATGTCCTACGACAACACCGGAGCGCTGGGCGCCAACACCTGGCGGCACGTCGCTTTCATCGAAGGCGTCCGGCACGATCCGGGGAACGGGCACGGTGATGTGCGGTGGCTGATGTCCTCGGACGTGTGCAAGCACTGCACCCACGCGGCATGCCTGGATGTGTGCCCCACCGGGTCGCTGTTCCGGACCGAGCTGGGCACCGTGGTGGTGCAGGAGGACATCTGCAACGGCTGCGGGTACTGCGTGCCGGCCTGCCCGTACGGTGTGATCGACGTCCGCCCGGGCGACGGGCGGGCCTGGAAGTGCACGCTGTGTTATGACCGCACCAAGGACGGTGTGACGCCCGCCTGCGCGCAGGCCTGCCCCACCGAGTCGATCGTCTACGGGC
>JALZCO010000322.1 GCA_030863015.1 Actinomycetota bacterium | reverse complement strand
GGCCATTGTCGTCCCAGCCCATGGGGTAGAAGACCTCGCGACCTCGCATCCTTTGGTAGCGTGCGATGGTGTCGGTGTGGGTGTAAGAGAACACGTGGCCCACGTGTAAGGAGCCGCTCACGGTCGGCGGTGGAGTGTCGATCGAGTAGATCTGCTCTCGCGCCTTCGTCCGGTCGAAGCGGTAGACGTGCTCGTTCTCCCACACCGGAACCCACTTGGCCTCCAACCCGTCGACGGAGACGCGGTCTGGCACGCGGACGGAGTGCGGTTCGGACGTCATAGCGCTTATCGTATTCGGGGCAGGAAAGCCCAGCGTTGGGTGACCCACGGTCGTGGCCGCGCTGCCATCATCGGCGAGATGGCTCCTCCGTAGACTCTTGACGTGGCGATGACTCAGCCGTCCGCTCAACACTCGATTCACAACATCGTGCCCGGCGTGACAGCGCACGGACTGATGTCGCTGCACCGGAGGCCTGAGCAGCGTGGTCCAGATCGATACTGATGCGCTCGCTGCGCTGCGGGCAGTCGAGACCGAGCTCGACCGTCGCTGGCCGGAGAGCCGGATCGAGCCCTCGCTGGCCCGGATCGCGGCACTGGTCGACCTGCTCGGCATGCCGCAGCGGGCTTACCCGGTACTGCATGTCGCCGGCACCAATGGAAAGACTTCAGTGGCCCGCATGCTGGATGCGCTGCTGCGCAGGATCGGGCTTCGGGTAGGTCGCTACACCAGCCCGCACCTGCAGCTGGTGACCGAGCGCATCAGCTTGCACGGCGAGCCGATCAGCCTGGAGCGTTATGTCGAGGCCTACCAGGACATCGAGCGGTATGTCGCCATGGTCGACACCGGATCACAGTTCCCGATGAGTAAGTTCGAGGTGCTGACCGGGATGGCCTTCGCGACCTTCGCTGACGCGCCGGTGGACACCGCGGTCGTCGAAGTTGGCCTCGGTGGCAGCTGGGACGCCACCAACGTCGTCGACGCCACAGTAGCGACGATCACTCCAGTCGCAGTGGATCACATCAACTACCTGGGCAGTGACATCGCCGGCATCGCCGCGGAGAAGGCCGGGATCATCAAGCCGGGTTCGGTGGCGGTACTGGCTGAGCAGCCGCCCGAGGTGGCCAAGGTCATCGCGGCCCGCAGTATCGAGGTGGACGCGACGGTGGCCACAGAAGGCAGGGAATTCGGTGTGCTGCACCGTGACATCGCCGTCGGAGGGCAGCAGTTGCGGTTGCAGGGTCTCGGAGGGGTGTACGACGAGATCTTCCTGCCGCTGCACGGCGAGCACCAGTCCCGCAACGCCGTGCTGGCACTGGCCGCTGCCGAGGCGTTCTTCGGTGCAGGCGCCAGCCGGTCGCTGGACATCGACGCGGTGCGGGAGGCCTTCGCGACGGTAACCGCGCCGGGACGGCTGGAGCGGGTCCGCACGGCACCGTCGGTCTTGCTCGATGGCGCGCACAATCCGCACGGGGCACAAGCCCTGGCGGCTGCGCTGCAGGACGAGTTCGCCTTCCGCAAGCTGGTCGCGGTGGTGGGCGTGATGCGCGACAAGGACGTCACCGGCATCCTCGCCCAGCTGGAGCCGGCGGTCGACGAGGTCGTGGTCACCGCTAGTGGTTCGAGGCGCGCGATGGACGTCGACGAGCTCGCCGCAGTCGCCTTGGAGGTCTTCGGCGCGCAGCGGTTGCAGGTCGAGCCACGGCTACCGGACGCGATCGAGGCGGCCGTGACCTCGGCCGAGGAGATTGCTGCAGGCGAGGATCGGATCTCAGGAGCCGGAGTGGTGATCACCGGCTCAGTGGCGATGGTCGGCGAGGCCCGCACCCTGTTCGGCAGGCAACCACGATGAGCGATCCGCTGCAGGGACTGCGGGGCATCTTTGCGGGCACGCTGGTGATGGAGGCGATCGTTGTCGGGCTGGCCCTGCCGGTCGTCGACCGGTTCGGCGGCGGGATCGGGGGCCCGGCCGGCTGGTACACCATTGGCCTGGCGCTGGCGATGGTGGTCGCGGCCGGTGTGCAGCGTCGGCGGTGGGGCTTGGGGCTGGCTTTGGCACTGCAGGTCGCGATGGTTGCCGGTTGGTTCGCTCATCCCGCCCTGGGTGGGCTTGGCATCGTGTTCGTTCTGGTGTGGAGCTACCTGTTGTACGTGCGCTGGGCAGTTGCGCGACGGCTGAAAGCCTGACCGCGCTGCGTCAAGGGCACATTGGCGCCGTTAGGCTGCCGCCGGTATCCCGGTTTCCCAGCAAGAGGAGAAGGAGCGGCAGTGAGCGAGCGCACCTTGGTCCTGGTCAAGCCCGACGGTGTCAACCGCGGCCTGGTCGGTGAGGTGATCGCCAGGATCGAGCGCAAGGGGCTGACGCTGGCCGCGTTGGAGCTGCGCACAGTTCCGCGTGACCTGGCCGAGCAGCACTACGCCGAGCACGCGGAGAAGCCGTTCTTCGGCTCACTGCTGGAGTTCATCACCTCTGGTGCGGTGGTGGCCGTCGTGGTCGAGGGCGAGCGAGCAGTCGCGGCCTTCCGGCAGCTGGCTGGTGGCACGGACCCGGTGGACAAGGCCGCTCCCGGCTCGATCCGCGGTGACTTTGCGTTGGAGACCCAGTCGAACCTGGTGCACGGGTCGGACTCGGCGGACTCTGCCAAGCGCGAGATCGCATTGTGGTTCCCGGAGTTGTAGAAGGTAACTAGAGCTCCACGCTCCACGGAGCCGTAGGTCTGCGGTGGCAGCCGAAAACCTGCCGAAATCTGTCGTAGGCGCCGGGTAGCGTCGATCGCGTGTCCGATAATGGTGTCGCTCTCGTGCACGCGCGTGGGTTGCGCAAGCGGTTCGGCACGGTCGAGGCAGTGCGCGGCATCGACGTCGATGTCCGATCCGCTGAGACGTTCGGCTTTCTGGGTCCCAACGGTGCGGGCAAGTCCTCTGCCATGCGCATGATCGCTTGCGTATCCCCGCGCAGCGCCGGTGAGTTGCAAGTGCTGGGGATGGACCCGGACACTGACGGGCCACGGATTCGCGCGCGGCTGGGGGTAGTGCCGCAACAGGACAACTTGGACACCGAGCTGTCAGTGCGGGAGAACCTACATGTCTATGGCCGCTACTTCGGCATGTCCCGGGTCGCGGTGCGGGCTAAAGCTGCCGAGCTGCTGGACTTCGCGCAGCTCACCGACCGAGCGGCCGATCCGGTCGATCTGCTGTCCGGGGGCATGAAGCGGCGGCTGACCATCGCTCGGTCCCTGGTCAACGACCCGGACCTGATGCTGCTTGACGAGCCGACCACCGGATTGGATCCGCAAGCCCGACACCTGCTCTGGGACCGGCTGTTCCAGCTCAAGCAGCAAGGCGTCACGCTGATCATCACGACGCACTACATGGACGAGGCCGAGCAGCTGTGCGACCGGCTCGTGGTGATGAACGGCGGGCTGATCGTTGCAGAAGGCTCGCCGGGTGAGCTGATCGCTCGGTACTCCACTCGTGAGGTACTTGAGTTGCGATTCCGTCCTGGCGAGCAACACAGCTGGTTGGATGCGGTGGACGGTCTGGCCGACCGGATCGAGAAGCTACCCGACCGGTTGCTGCTTTACGTCGTCGATGGTGAGGCAGCGCTGTCCGCCGCGCACCAGCGTGGCATGCGACCGGTGTCCAGCCTGGTCCGACGGTCCACCCTGGAGGACGTATTCCTCCGCCTCACCGGGCGATCGCTGGTGGACTGATGAC
>JALZCO010000319.1 GCA_030863015.1 Actinomycetota bacterium | reverse complement strand
GCGCAGCGCCGCGCGAACCGCTTCGAACGCCACCGCAGGCAGCCGCGCCGCGCGGGCAGCCGGATCCCGGGCCAGCTGAGTGTCGTCCTCACCGATCGCGGTGATCCGCGGCGCCGCGGCCCGCACCACGCGACGAGCGGCGACGATCTCGTGAGCCCATCCGGTGTCGACCGACAGCTGGGTCTCCGCGGTGCGCGCATAGCCGGCCACCAGCAGCGCCCCGCCCTCGAGCACGGCGCGCTGGCCGAGCACCAGCCGGGCGTGCGGGTAGGGTGCCCGCGGCTCGACATGCAGGTCGTCGCCGTCGTCCCACAACACCATCAGGCCCAGGTCCGCAACCGGGGCGAAGGCCGCGGCCCGGTTGCCTACCACGATGCGTACCGCGCCCCGCCGTACCGCTAACCACCGGCGGTAGCGTTGCGCGGGCCCGCACTCAGCGGCGAGGGTGACCACTGCGCCGGCGCCGGCGAGTGCAGCCACCGCGGCGTGCACCCGCGCGGTGTCCCGATGATCTGGCAGCACCAGCAGCGCGCCCCGCCCGGCGGCGGTCACGGTGACCGCGGCCTCCGCGAGTCGAGCGGGCCAATCCTCCCCCGGCAGCGCCTGCCAGCAGGCGTGCGCCGCCCGACCCTGATGGAGAGCCTCCAGGAAGGCCGATCCGCGAGGGTAACGGTCCCATCCAGGCGCCGGGGGACGCTGCGGACGGGGCGCGGCGGTCGGGCCCGGTTCAGCCTCGGCGCGGGCGTGTCGCGGTGGCACTGCCAGCCGCAGCACGTCGCTCATGGTGCCCGCGCACCGGTCTGCCACCACCCGCGCCAATGCAGCGATCTGCGGGCTGAGTACTGGTTCGGCCGAGATCACCCGGTGCAGCCAGCCGAGGCGGCCTGGATGGCCGGATCGCTCGGCTCGTTCCAGCAGCCACCCGTCCACCAGCCGGCCGGCAAAGCGAACCCGAACGCGCACGCCGGGCGCCGCCGTCGCGTCGAGCTCTGCGGGCACCTGGTAGTCGAATGGGCGGTCGAGGTGAGCCAGCGGGGTTTCCACACACACCCGGGCGATGGGCAGTGCGGCAGCCGGACATTGTTCCCCACGACGGGGCTGTCCCCGATGCGACCGACTGGCGCTGTCCACCCGGCGGGTCTACCAGAGGACCCCGTCAGCTGCGGGCGCACCCAGCAGCAGTGCAGCTGCTGGACGAGACGGTGAGCGGAATGGTGCAGTACGCCGCCCACCGTCTGGTGACCGACCCGGCAGCAGACAACGAGCCTGCCATGCGCTGCCTACTCGGCGGTGGCATGGCGGCCTGCTGATGGACCTACGCGCCGAGGAGCTGCAGCCGGGCGGCGATGGCGTCCCAGACACGCGCGGCGAGCAGTGACTTGGGGCCCTCAGGCAGGTCGATCTCCGTACCGTCGTCGGCGAGCAGCCATCCTGCGTTGTACTCGACCTCGAACGCCCTGCCCTGCCCCACCGCGTTGACTACCAGCAGGTCGCAGCCCTTGCGGGCGAGTTTGGCTCGACCGTGCGCGAGCACCCCGCCGGCGGAGTCGCCGGTCTCGGCTGCGAAGCCGACCACTACCTGGCCCTCTGGGTGGCGGCGCACCAGTTCGGCGAGGATGTCCGGGTTGCGGACCAACCGCAGCGGAGCCGGATCCGATCCGGACTTCTTGATCTTGCTGGAGTACTGCTCGGCTGGGCGGAAATCGGCGACGGCAGCAGCCATCACCATCACGTCGGCGGCCGGCGCCGCCTTGAGCACGGTCTCTTGAAGCTGGTCCGCGGTGCCCACCCGGACCACCTCGACCCCGGCCGGATCACTCAGGTCGGGGGTGTTGGCCGCGACCAACGTCACCCGGGCACCGCGCTGCGCCGCGACGCGCGCCAGCGCGTAGCCCTGCCGGCCGGAGGACCGGTTGCCCAGGTAGCGCACCGGGTCCAGGGGCTCGCGAGTGCCACCGGCGGAGATCACCACCTGCCTGCCGGTGAGATCCCGCGGCAGGGCCTCCGGGCGGTGCAGCAGCAGGGTGGCAAGGTCGACGATCTCCTCGGGTTCCGGCAGCCGACCGGCACCGGAGTCGGCACCGGTGAGCCGCCCAGTTGCGGGCTGTGCGACGACGGTCCCGCGCGAGCGCAGCATCGCAACGTTGTGCACCGTTGCCGGATGTTCCCACATCTCGGTGTGCATCGCGGGCACCAGCAGCACCGGGCAACGGGCGGTGAGCAGCGTGGCGCACAGCAGGTCATCGGCTCGACCGTGGGCGGCGCGAGCCAGCAGATCCGCGGTTGCCGGGGTGACCAGCACCAGATCGGCGGTCTGCCCCAGCTGCACATGGGGCACCGCCGGGATGTCAGCGAACAGGCCGTGCTGCACTGGTAACCTGGACAGCGCCTCCCAGGTCGGGGCGCCGACGAACCGTAGCGCAGCCTCAGTGGGAACTACCCGTACCTGATGCCCCGCTTCGGTGAGGCGGCGGAGTACCTCACACGCCTTGTAAGCGGCAATACCGCCCGCAACACCGAGCACGATCCGCCGGGGTAGGTCCGGCCGGACCAGCCCGGCGTGGGTCACTCGCCCTCAGTGTGCTGGAGTAGGCCGCCGTGGATTTCCCGCAGCGCGATCGACAGCGGCTTCTCCCGCGCTCCCGGCTCGACCAATGGGCCGACGTACTCCAGCAGACCTTCCCCGAGCTGTGCGTAGTAGTCGTTGATCTGGCGGGCCCTTTTGGCCCCGAAGATGGCCAGAGCATATTTCGAGCTGACCTTGTCCAGCAGATCGTCGATGGGGGGATTGGTGATGCCTTCAGGGGCGGTGACCGCGGGCGCGCCCAGCG
>JALZCO010000313.1 GCA_030863015.1 Actinomycetota bacterium | reverse complement strand
AAGCAGGTGTTTTCCGTATTGCTGCAGGGATTCCAAACAAGCCCAGAAGGGGACAATAGCTAGTGCGGCGGCAAGTGCCCTGGATCAGGCAGATGGAGGTGGCCGACTGCGGCGCTGCCTGCCTGGCAATGGTGCTTGCCTACCACGGCAAGCAGGTGCCGTTGGACGAGCTGCGCGAGATCACGAGTACGAACCGCGACGGCGTGGACGCGTTCGCCCTGACCCAGGGGGCACGGCGGTACGGTCTGAGCGCACGAGGCGTGGCCGCCGATGTGGACGCCTTGGCCCATCTGCCTCCCGGCTCAATCCTGCATTGGGAGTTCACCCACTTTGTGGTCTTCGAGCGGGTCGGACGAAAAGGGGTGCACATCGTCGATCCGGCCCTGGGACGCCGACGAGTGTCGATTCCAACGTTCCGCCACGCCTACACGGGTGTCGCCATCGTCTTCGAACCGGGTGATGACTTCCAACCCTCGGTGCTGAAGACCAAGGGCACCTGGCGCTACCTACGGCCCCTGCTCGGCCAGTCCAGGACGCTCACTCGATTGCTCGTGGCATCGGTGCTCATCCGCCTGGTCGCGCTAGCGCTTCCGCTGCTGACCGCGCTGATCGTCGACGAGATCGCGCCCCGCAACGATCAACATCTCCTGATCGTGATCGGGGTCACCATGGGCGCCCTGGTCGGCTATTACTTCCTCGCCTCACTGCTGCGCGCGCACCTCCTGTTGCAGCTTCGCACGCACCTTGACGTGCGCCTGACCACGGGCTTCGTCGAGCACCTCGTGTACCTGCCGTATGCCTTCTTTCTTCGGCGGTCGGCCGGCGACTTGATGATGCGGTTGCAAAGCAACACCGCCGTACGTGAGATCCTGACCACTGGCGCCTTGTCGACACTGCTGGACGGTAGCCTGGCGAGCTTTTACCTGATCCTGCTCTTTGTCCTCAGCCCTCCCTTGGCCGCGCTCGTGACGGGACTGGGCCTACTGCAGGTGACTGTCCTGCTGCTTTCCTGGCGGCGCAACCAACACCTGATGTCTGAAAGCCTCCACGTCGAGGCCAAGGCGCAGGGCTACACCTACGAGCTACTGACCGGCATCGAGACCCTTAAGGCCACCGGTGCCGAGCAGCGAGCGGCCGAGCACTGGAAGGGGTTGTTCATCGACCAGGTCAACGTGACGCTGGCGCGGGAGCGGCTGAACGCGACGATCGAGACGATCATGGGCACCCTCCAGATGGGTTCGCCGCTAGCCGTGTTGCTCTACGGCGGGTTCCAAGTCCTAGAAGGCAACATCTCGCTGGGAACCATGCTCGCTGCTGCTGCCCTGGCAATCGGCTTTCTCGAACCGCTTGCCGACCTGGTCACCACCGGCCTGCAGATTCAACTGACGCGCAGTTACATGGAGCGCATCAACGACGTGCTCGACACGCCCCGCGAGCAGGAGGAGCAGAGCGTGAAGCCTGCTTGTCGCATCACCGGGCACGTTCGAGCCGACGCCGTTTCGTTCGCGTACGGACCGCTGGCTCCACCGGTGGTGAGGGATGTCTCGCTCGAGGTCCAGCCCGGCCAACGGCTGGGCATCGCCGGCCGTTCAGGTTCGGGGAAGTCAACCCTCGCTCATCTACTTCTTGGCTTCTACACTCCCACCGCCGGGCGGATCCTTTTTGATGGGACGGATCTGACCGAGCTGGAGGTTCACTCGTTACGCAGACAGCTGGGCGTCGTCACCCAACGTCCCTACCTGTTCGGCTCGACGATTCGGGAGAACATCGCCCTCACCGATCCTGCGATCCCTTTCGAAGCCGTTGTCGAGGCAGCCAAGCTGGCCTGCATCCACGACGACATCACTGCCATGCCGATGGGGTATGACACCTTGCTCCTCGACGGCGGAGCTTCGCTATCGGGAGGTCAGCAACAGCGGATCGCTCTGGCGCGAGCCTTCGTTCATCGGCCGGCCATCCTGTTACTTGACGAGGCGACGAGTGATCTAGATAGCCTCACAGAACGGATGGTCTTGGATCACCTCGATTCACTCGGTTGCACGACGATTGTGATCGCCCACCGCTTGAGCACAATCAGAAATGCCGACCACATTCTTGTCATGGAGGCGGGAAGGATCGTGGAGCAGGGTACGCATGCTGAGCTGGCAGCGCTTTCTGGGGTTTACCAGCAGCTGGTCGACGCGCAGGTAGAGCCGGGCGCCAGCCGCTTGGATGTCAACGCAGGGAAGGGAAACAGGTGACCCAGATGGCTAGACAGGAACGCCACGACGTGCGCGCTGCTGGGCGCGAGAGTGGTGGGTCACCAGATGGGGCGGGCATCCTGTCACGCCGGCGCGGGAGGCATAGCAAACCAGGGGCACTGCCTCCAGACCGGGTCGGTAAACCCAAGCTTTCCGCAATGTCGCGGATCGCCTCGGCAA
>JALZCO010000303.1 GCA_030863015.1 Actinomycetota bacterium | reverse complement strand
TCGTTGAGGAGGTGTTGCAGGGCGCGGTGTTTAGCGGGGTCGTAGGCAACGCCGTGTTGCCAGCAGCGCCAGATGACGTAGAGCCAGGCGCGGGCCGGGATGCAAACGGCGTGAGGGTGGTGTGGCCTCGGGCACGGGCGCGGTGGTAAAGGTCGGCGGCCCAGGGGTTGGCGTGGTGGGAGTCGCCAGCACGACCGCACCACAGGTGACCGGTTCAGCTGGTGGCCGCAAGTCGGGCGCCCTGCACATTGGCACGCGGAGACGTCTCACCCGGGCGGGTTGTCACAGCTGGGCTGGAGGATCGCCTGTACCTGGGGATCGTTGATGTTCTGCTGGGTGACGAACGTGACGCCGGTGTCCTTGCTGGTTGCAACCTGGCCGGTCCGCACTGTCTTCACCATCGCGTTGACCGAGTCGAAGCCCATCCGGAACGGGTTCTGGACGACGAGTGCGGTAATGGCGCCCGATGTGACGCCCTTGACCTCGTCCGGTGACGCATCCCAACCGATGAGCTTGATCTTTCCAGCTTTGCCCGCCTGGTTCAGCGCGTTCGTGGCTCCGACCACACCAGGTTCGTTCGCCGCAAAAATTCCGTCCAGGTCGGCGTTGGCGGTCAGAATATTCTCCGTGACCGACAGCGCGGTGATGGGGTCGCTGTTGCTGGACTGCTCGGCCACCAGCTTCAGATTGGGGTGTTTCGCGAGTCCCTCTTTGAAGCCCGTGGTGCGCTGGTCGTTGGTCACCGTTCCTGGCTGAAAGGGGATGAACGCCACTTTGTGATCGCCCGGACCGAGTGCCTCGGCGAGCAGGTCAGCAACCTTTCGCGCGGCCGAAACGTTGTCCGTCGCGAACACCGGAATGTTGTCCGGCTGTGGGTTCGTCCCGGAATCAATATTAATTACTGGAACGTTGCGGCTCTGTGCATCCTGGGTGACCTGGGCGAGGACCTTTGCGTCGGTGGCCGCATAGATAAGGCCGTCCACTTGTCGGGTCAAAAAATTCTGCAACAGGTTCACCTGTCCAGTGACGTCGGTCTCCGCGGTCACTCCATCCCACTGGACCTTCACGTCGGGCAGCTTCGACGCTGCGCACTGCGCCCCTTTGCGGACGCTGTCCCAGAAGTCGAACCCGACAGCCTTGGGAACGACCGCGATGGTGATGGGTCCGCTGCTCTTCACGTTCGGGCTCCCACTAGGGCCCGAACCCTGCACAGTGATCCCTGCGCAACCTGAGGTAAGCAGAAGGACAGCGGCCGCTGAGGCCAGTGCTGCCGAGAGCCTGACACGCATGGAGCCTCTCTTCCCCGAGGAATTACTCGTCACGCCTGCATCAACGCAGACGCTGCCCGCCGCCGGTAGCGGTCCCAGAGCACAGCGATCCAGATGATCACTCCGATGATGACCTGCTGGTAGAAGGTATTGATGTCCAATAGCACGGACCCGTTGCGGATCAATGCGATCAACAGGGCGCCGAGCAAGGTACCGAGGACCTTCCCCTCACCGCCGAAAAGGCTGGCACCGCCGATCACGGTAGCGGCGATCACGTCGAGCTCGAGTCCGATACCGAAGTTCGGCTGCCCGGAGCTGACCCGGGACGCGGCAATCATTCCACCGAAGCCCGCAAGAGTGCCAGATATAATGTATACGATCGTGAGGTAGCGTTTGACCGGAATGCCGGAAAGTCGTGCAGCCTCGATATTCGACCCCATGGCATACGCGTATCGGCCGAGCTTGGTCCGGGTCAAGACGAAGTGTCCGGTCAGGGCAACGACGATGAGGGCCAGGATTGGGATCGGCAGCGCTCCCAGCTTTCCCTGGCCAAGCAGCTTGAACTCCTGTGGCGCACCGGAGACGGCGACGGAATCAGTCACGATGTATACAAGGCCACGGGCCACGCTGAGCATACCCAGAGTAGCAATGAACGGCGCCATTCCACCCTGGGTCACGAGCAAGCCGTTGACCACGCCTGCGAGCGCCCCGATCACCGCGCCGCCGACGATCGCCAACGGAACTCCGACGCCGTACTCCACCACCATCATCGTGCCCAGCACACCTGACAAAGCGGCCACCGAGCCGACGGACAGGTCGATTCCAGCGGTGATGATCACCATGGTCATGCCGATCGCAATGATCGCCACAACCGCCGACTGGACACCGATGTTGAACAGGTTGTTCGCGCTGAGGAAGGCATCCGAGGCGAAGGACAGGTAAAGGAAAAGCACCACCACGGCGCCGGCCGCCGCCAGCTGGGACACTGCGGAACGGAGCCTTTCCCGCCACGCGTCGGACAACGGGATACGCCGTCGCTCCGATCCCCTCGTTGTCGCCTCGCCCATGCGTGCTCCCACCTCGCCCCTGTTGTCACTGAGTCTGGCCGGCGGCGGGGGACTACACCGGCGCTCCGGTGGCCAACCGCATGACCCTCTCCTCGGAGAACTGCTCACGGGCCAATTCCCCGGTTATTCGTCCAGCGCTCAAGACGACGATGCGATCACACATGTTGAGCAGCTCCGGGAGGTAGGAGCTGATAACAACAATTCCGCGGCCCTCGCTGGCCAATCGCCCGATCAAATCGAATATCTCGGCTTTGGCGCCCACATCAATGCCACGCGCCGGTTCGTCGAAGAAGAGCACCTGGCTGTTGGTCTCCAACCACTTCGCCACCACGACCTTCTGTTGGTTCCCCCCGGAAAGCGCCCGCACTGGACTTTTGATCGACGGCGTCTTGATACCCAGCCGGTCGCGCCAGGACAGCGCGGTCCTGCGCTCCTCGGGTAGGTCGATGATGCCAAAGCGCAGCGGAACGTGCGCTAGTGTGATGTTCTGATCGATCGGGAGTTGAAGGGCGAGGCCCTCGCCTTGGCGATCCTCCGTCAGGTAGCCGAGCCCGGCCTCGATTCCCTGCTGCGGAGACCTGATGTGGACCTCATTTCCTCGCAGGTAAATACGCCCGGCATCCGGAATGTCCGCGCCGAAGATAGCCCGTGCGAGCTCGGTGCGACCGGCGCCGACCAGACCGGCGAACCCGACAATCTCGCCGGCCCGAACTTCAACCGTGCAGTCGATGAGGTCGACGACCCTGCCGCGCCGGGAGATGCCTTCCGCCCGGAGCAGAACCTCCCCGATCTGGACGCTTGGTTTGGGATAGAGACTGTCGATGCCCCGACCGACCATAAGCTGGATCAGGCGCTGGGATGATACGTCCGCCGAGGGCAACGTCTGGACGACCCTACCGTCGCGCAGGACGGTGACCTGATCAGCCAGGTGGGCAATCTCGTCGAGGCGATGAGAAATGTATACAATGGCGATGCCGTGCTGCTTCAGCTCCGCGATCACCTCGAACAGATCGGCAATCTCGACCTCCGTGAGCATTGCGGTCGGCTCGTCCATAATCACGACTCGAGGACTTCCGCCCAGTGCCTTGGCGATCTCGACCCGCTGTCGATCGGCAACCGGAAGTGTGCCCACTAGACGCGTCGGATCCACCGCGAGGTTGACCCGGCCCAGCAGCGCGCGGGCACGCTTGCGGTCGGCGCGACGAGATAACACTCCGAGCCGGGTCGACTCTTCGCCCAGGCACAAGTTCTCCGCCACGGTCAGATGCGGAGCGAGCGCCAGCTCCTGGTGCACCATCGACACGCCCAGGACCAGTTGAGCGAAGCGTGGACCACGAAACTCGACCGGCTTGCCCTCGACCAGGACAACACCGTCGTCCCATCGCTCGACCTGCGACAACAGCTTCATTAAGGTGGACTTGCCAGCGCCGTTCTCGCCAGCGATGACGTGGACCTCACCGGACAGCACCGTCAAGCTGACCCGGTCAACCGCGAGTACCCCCGGATAGCGTTTGGACACCTCGCACATCTCCAACATCGAGTCGACCATAGCGGCGCCACCGATCCGTGGAGAAACGATTCTCGGGAACTCGTCATACCCGTCCGGGTTGTGGAATGGGTGGGTGTTAGTGACATGCGGCCGGGTTCTTGGATGCGCATGAAATGCCACATCCCACTCGTCGTCGTTGCGCGGCAAGGCGTGGTGCCGCGACTGAGGTGGCCAGCGTGCCGGGGTTGGTGGTACTTGAAGGCCTACCTCGACCTACAGTGGCCAGCGTGGGCCTCACCGAACTCGCCACCTCCGGTCCGCTGCTGCTCGCGGCTGGGGTGGCGTTGCTCGCCGGCGCGGTCAGCTTCGCCTCGCCGTGTGTGGTTCCACTGGTGCCGGGGTACCTGGCCTACCTCACCGGGTTGGTCGGCGCGGAGGGCGACGCCCAGGGTGGGGACCGCAGCGGTGCCCAGAGTCGGGGCCGGGTGCTGGGCGCAGTGGCGCTGTTCGTGTTCGGTTTCTCGGTGGTGTTCACGGCCAGCGTGGTTACTGTGCTCGGCATCGCGGAGCGGCTTGTCCTCAACGAGGTGACCCTGCAGCGCGTCGGTGGCGTGATCACCATCGCGATGGGGTTGGTCTTCGTCGGGCTGATCCCGACCCTCCAGCGTGACCTTCGGGTGCACCCACGACCAGGGCTGGGACCCCGGCACATGCTCGGCGCCCCGTTGCTGGGCGCGGTGTTCGGTTTGGGTTGGACGCCGTGCCTGGGGCCAACGCTGGTGGGGGTGATCGCGCTGGCCGTCGGCACCCCTGGCGGTGGCCTGGCCCGCGGCGTGCTGCTGGTGACCGCGTACTGCCTCGGGCTGGGGCTGCCGTTCCTGCTGCTTGCCCTCGGCGCCCGGCGCGCCATGCGCGCGGTGGACTGGTTGCGCAAGCAC
>JALZCO010000288.1 GCA_030863015.1 Actinomycetota bacterium | reverse complement strand
GCGTTGAGGTACCCGGTGGACAGCGTCGCGATGGCCTTGGTGCCGACCATCATTCGGGCGAACTCAATCACCTGAAACATCTGCGCGATGCCGTTGTGCACGTCGCCCAGCAGCCAGCCGACCGCGGGCGTCCCGTCCCCGCCGAAGGTCAGTTCGCAGGTGGTGGAGACCTTGATCCCCATCTTGTGCTCGACGCCGGTGACGAAGACGCCATTGCGGTCACCGAGTTCGCCCGTGTTGGTGTCGAAGCGGTACTTCGGGACCAGAAACAGCGACAGGCCCTTCGTGCCGGGCACTGGGTCAACCCCAGGCCTTTCCGGCCTGGCGAGCACCATATGCATGATGTTCTCGGTCAGATCATGCTCGGCCGCGGTGATGAAGCGCTTGACACCCTCGATGCGCCACGAGCCGTCGGGCTGCGGGATGGCCTTGGTGCGCCCGGCACCCACATCCGACCCTGCGTCGGGTTCGGTGAGCACCATGGTGGAGCTCCAGCCCCGGTCGATCATGAATTGAGCCCAACGCTGCTGCTCCGTGGTGCCTTCGTTATGGATCACGCGGGCCATGTTGGGACCACCCGAGTACATGAACGCAGCGGGGTTCGCGCCCAGCATCAGTTCCGAACCGGCCCAGCGCAGCGTGGGCGGCGCACCGTAGCCGCCGAGCTCGGTGGGGAGGTCCAGCCGGTACCACTCGCCGTCCCAGAGCGCCTGGAAAGACTTCTTGAACGCAGCCGGGAGCTCGACGGTGTGCGTGTCGGGGTCGAACACCGGCGGGTTGCGGTCGGAGTCGGCGAAGGACTCCGCCAGCGATCCCCGGGCCAGCCGGTCGATTTCGGCGAGTACGTCGCGCGCAGTATCGAGGTCCATCTCCGCGAATGGACCGGCGCCCATCAGGTCCTGAATCCGGAACACCTCGAAGAGGTTGAACTCCAGGTCGCGGAGATTGCTCTTGTAGTGACCCATGTCTCGCTCCGAAGCAGTCGGGTGCGCTCCCTACTCGCCAGTAACAACAGCATATTACCGATTAGTAACTCCGGCAAGTTGCACCCCTGGAGCGGTGGGCTGGCTCACACTGCCAGACGGCAGAGAGCCCCGCCACAGGTCGGGGGGCGGGGCTGCGCGGGACTCTCTGCCCGTTTGTCGTCAGCCGCTGGGCCGGTGTTACCTCAACGGAAATGGGTTCGGAAAGCTAGGTACTTCCCGCTAACAATACGTACAGCTCCTAATTGCGCGCGCCGCCGGGCACGGTGGGGTGGCGCCGAAGTGGAACCTGTTCGGCTTGGCCCAATACGGCTATACGTCCAATGAGACCTGCGCCAGCGACAGCTCCAACAGCAGCTACGGTGAAGCCAGCTACTGCTACTGAGCCAAGGTGGTGCGCTGTCGCAGGGCAGGCCGCTCATACCTACCGGGATTCCGGGTGGCGAACTTGGCGGCTTTCGTAGGCCTCCCAGGCGCGCCGGCGCGCCTCATTGGCGCGGCGTTGAGCGTCCTCGCGGACCAGTTGCTCCTGCTCTGGGGTGGCGTACCCCTCGGTGACCGCGACCTCCGCGGCAACCCAGCGCTCATTGTCGTCCTCATTGCGGTGTCGGTCCCCGGAGCTTGGATCGGCGTGATGGCGGTGCCGGTAGTACGGATTGTCTGCCGACAAGCCACCGCTGAAGCGACCGTAGGCCCCGAGGAACAGCAGCAGCATCCCGGCGATGAAGCTGAAGATCACGTTCGACATCCGGAACGCCAGCAGGTTCAGCTCGGTGTCCAACACGGCGAGATTGACCAGACCGGAGAGCAAGAAGAGCAGGCCTACGACTACCGTGATCGTCGAGGAGCTCCTGCCACCACGCACGGCTGCGCCGATGAGGACGCCGCCGACGATGAGCGAGATCGCCGACAGCAGTCCGTTGGTAGCCAGGCCGAGCACGACCTTCCCGCGCACTGCAAGGAATTCCAGCCGGTCGGCGACACCGAGTGCCCCGAATACGCACAACCCGAAACCGAGCACCGCCGCGCCGACGCGGTGCACGAGGTCTAGCCGGCGCCCTGACGGGGTGCTCGACACCTTTCAATAGTACTGCCATCGACCCTGTGTGGTCAGAAAGGATTTTTATCTTGATCGCGGAAACCGGGCCGGGAGGAGTCGTCGATCTCGACAGCGGGAACGTCGCGGGGTGTGGTGTTGTCTTTCACGGTGCAACCGGTCGAGCGGTCGCTGATAAATATTCCGCGCTTCAGGTTGAAGCCCAAAAGCCTGTTCTTGTGAAGGTCGACGTTCGGCCACTGTCGTAGGCCTACGGCCTGATCACCGTTGACCGCGCAGGTGTTACCGGTGAACGTGATCGATCGGGTGTCGCCGGGGGCGTCACCGTTGCCACTCTCGTCGCCGGCGGCGATCAAACAGGGCCCGTCGACGTTTTGGCAGGCGTTACCCAAGATCACGACGTCGAAGGTGGGTGGGCGACCGGTGTCAAAGGTCTGGAAGCAGGCAACCTGCGGGGCAGCCGGGTCATCATTGCCGGAGATGTCCTGGATGGTGTTGCTGAGGACTCGGTGACCGGTGCCGAAAAAGCGCACACCGATGGCGCTGCCCTCGACACCGGCCACGGTCGCGCTCACGACGTTGGCGCGAACGGTGATTCGCTGCCCGCTGATGGAGACGCCGGTCGCGGCGGCATGGTGCACGGTGTTGGACTCGATAGTGGAGTCGATACATGAAGCGCAGACGATCCCGCCCCGTTGAGTGTCGCGGACCATGTTCTTCTGCGCGACGATCCCCGTGCCGGACAGGAGCAGCTCGCCACCGCCGGCGATCGTAAAGCCTTGAATGAGGACGTAGTCGGCGATGATCTGAACTTCATGGACGGCGGTGTGCCCATCAGAGACGAGACGGATCGGCGCGTCGGGGGTACCCGAACTGGTCATCATCAGGGCCGCGCCGGCGAGGTCACCGCCGCTGAAACACAAGGTGTCCCCTGGCGAAGCGGCAGCCAGCGCAGCGTGCACCTGGTCGGCTCGGGTGATCGTGCGGGTGCAGCCGGTCTGCGTCGCGCTGCCCTGGCCCGCGGCGGCGAAAGCAGCGGCGAGAGCCACCAGTCCGAGCAGCGCGACAGACCGGATCGACACCGAGCGAGCCACTCTCGTCACGGTTACCGCCCCAGTCTCAAGACAGCGACTTCCATCGTGGCGAGAGTAACGCTCGGTAGCAGTAACTGTCACTTAGCGTACAGGCGCGTCGTGCGGCGCGCTGACGCTCAGGTGGCGCCGAGGTGCATCCGGCGGGACGGCCTGATCCGGGAGGCCCGTTCTACCAAACGGCCTCGTACCATCTATTCCCATGTCGCATGATCACGTCGTCGTCACGTCGACCACGGACAGCGAGAACGCTGCTCGCTCGCTCGCTGCCGGAGTCATCGAGGCCAGGCTCGGCGCGTGCGTGCAGATCTTCGGGCCGATCATCAGCGTGTACCGCTGGGAGAGCGACGTACAGACCGAGCAGGAGTGGCGGGTGGAGATCAAGACCGCTACCGATCAGGTCGCCGCGCTCACCGAGCACATCAAGGCCAACCACAGCTACGCCGTACCCGAGATCGTTGTGACTCCGATTACCGGTGGCAACACCGAATACCTTTCATGGCTGGTGGACGAGACGCGCAGTTAAAGCTGCAACGGTACTTGGGGCCGCGCGTCGCTCGCTCACATCACGCTTTCGCAGTTCAAATATCAATATGGCGTTGCCGGGGTTAAACCTGCACCAGCATTGGTGATCCACTAACCTCGTGCGTTTGATTGGGCTGATTTGCAGTGACTCGCGGGTTGGCCGCGCTCTTTAACGTGGTTGCGCAGTCAAAGGCTCGGCCTTCGGTCATCGCAGGGAAGCGGTCGCTGGGCGGCTGCCTGGCCACTTCCTCGGCTACCACCGCCTCGGAGG
>JALZCO010000275.1 GCA_030863015.1 Actinomycetota bacterium | reverse complement strand
CGCGCCAATGGCGTCTCGCGGCTGCACGGCGCGGTGTCCCGATCGATGTTCCGTGGGCTGTGGCCCGAGTTCGACGTCGACGAGGTACCCATCGAATCGGTCACCAACGGGGTGCACGGCCCGACCTGGGCGGCGCGCGAGGTCACCTGCCTGCTCGGTGAGCCAGCCGACGGCCCTGCGATACCGCCGGTCACCGACACCATGCTGTGGAACCTGCGCTGCGTGCTGAGAACCAAGCTGGTCGAGGAGGTGCGCAGGCGGGTTCGGGCGGCGTGGTTGGAACGAGGTGCCTCGCAGCCGGAACTGGGCTGGACGTCCCAAGTCTTCGACCCTCAGGTGCTCACCATCGGTTTCGCCCGCCGGGTGCCCACCTATAAGCGGCTCACCTTGATGCTGCGCGACTCCGACCGGCTGCGTTCGCTGCTCCTGGATCCACAGCGCCCGGTGCAGATGGTGATCGCCGGCAAGTCACATCCCGCTGACGATGGGGGCAAGGCGCTGATCCAGCAGATCGTCCGCTTTGCCGACACAGCGGACGTCCGGCACCGGATCGTGTTCCTACCCGATTACGACATGTCCATGGCCCGGTACCTGTACTGGGGCTGCGACGTGTGGCTGAACAACCCCCTGCGGCCACTGGAAGCATGTGGTACCTCGGGCATGAAGTCCGCGCTCAACGGTGGGCTGAACCTGTCCATCCGGGATGGTTGGTGGGACGAGCTCTACGACGGCGAGAACGGCTGGGCGATCCCCACCGCGGACGGCATCGAAGATCCGCACCGGCGCGACACCCTGGAGGCCAACGCGCTCCACGAGCTGATCGCTTCGCAGGTCGCTCCCCCGTTTTATGACCGTGGGCCAGATGGCGTACCAACCCGCTGGGTCTCCATGGTGCGCAACACTCTGGGCACCCTGCGCCCCCAGGTCCAGGCTTGTCGGATGGTGCAGGAGTACGTGGAGCGGCTCTACGCGCCTGCTGCCTGCTCAGCTGCCAGGGTGGTCGCCGATTCGTTCGCCGGCGCCCGCGCGCTGGCGAAGTATCGGTCCCGGGTCTGCGCCGCCTGGCCCCGGGTCCGGGTCGCCCAAGTGGACGTCTCTGGCCTGCCGGACATCCCGGCGCTGGGCTCGGAGATGACCGTCCGGGCCGTCGTCGCGTTGGCCGGTCTGCAGCCCAGCGACGTGGAGGTGCAGGCCGTCGTCGGCCGGGTCGATGATCGCGACGAGCTCCGGGATTCGCTCGTGGTGGCGATGCAGCCGGCCAACACTTGTGACTCCTCCGAGGGGGACGGTGACGAGCAGCGATTCGAGGCCACCGTACGGCTGCCGCATGCCGGGCTGCTGGGCTACACCGTGCGAGTCCTGCCGCGGCACGCGTTGATGGCCAGTCCCGCCGAGTTCGGCCTGCTCCACCTGCCTACCTGAGCTGTGGGTACACCCCGGGCCAGATCAGGTGATCATGGGCGGCCCGGGCTGGTGCACCGCTCGGAAGACCAGAAGGGTCCGGGCCGGGACTGTCATCCGGGTGCCTGGGCGCCTGCTTCGCCGCCGGGTAGGCACGCCGTCCGGCGTCCCGGTGTCCAGCACCGGCGCGTAGTGCTCGCCGCACTCCGGTCCCGGCAGGGTGACCATGATCGGGTGGGCACCGGCATGCAGCACCAGCAACCACGAGTCGGTCGCCGGTTGCGGCGGGTGCGATCGCACGTCGGCGCCGTTGATCCACATGCCAAGGGTCTGCCGGTGGCCGTCTTGCCAGTCATCGAGTTCCATAGGCCGGCCGTCGGGACGAAACCAGATCAGGTCCGGGGCGCCGCTGGGGGTCGTGCGGCCCTCGAAGAATTCGGGTTGGCGCAGTGCGGGCGTCGTCGCGCGCAGGGCGAGCAGCCGGCGGGTGAAGGACGCCAGCGTGCCGGCCGTGCTTGCAGTGCCGGTCTCGGGATCTGGTGACCAGTCCAGCCAGGACGTCTCGTCATCGAGCCGGTAGGCATTGTTGTTGCCGCCTTGAGTGCGCCAGCGCTCGTCGCCGGCCAGCAGCATCGGGGTGCCGGTGGACAGTGCCAGGGTTGCCAGCAGGTTGCGGGCCTGGCGACCGCGGAGGCTGAGCACCACCGGATCGTCGGTCTCGCCTTCGACACCACAATTCCAGGAACGGTTGTCGTCGGTGCCGTCGGCTCCGCCTTCACCGTTGGACTCGTTGTGCTTGCGGTTGTAGGAGACCAGGTCGCGCAGGGTGAAGCCGTCGTGGGCGGTGACGAAGTTGATCGACGCCCACGGCCGGCGCCCGGTCGTGGCGTAGAGGTCCGAGCTGCCCGCCAACCGGGAGGCGAGCTCGCTGACGCCGGGCACACCGCGCCAGAAGTCACGGACGACGTCCCGGTAGCGCCCGTTCCACTCGCTGAAGTCTGCGGGGAACCCACCGATCCGGTATCCGTCGGCGGTAGCGTCCCAAGGTTCGGCGATGAGCTTGCGCGTGCACAGCAGCGGATCGGAGGCGATCGCCGTGAGCAGCGGCGCGTCCGGGTGAAACCGCCCACCCCCGGGCCGCCCCAGCACGCTGGCCAGATCCAGCCGGAACCCGTCAACTCCCAGCTCACCCGCCCAGTACCGCAGCGCGTCGGTGACCAGCCGGACCACCGTGGGCGAGCCGGCATCCAGGGTGTTGCCGCAGCCGGTGAGGTCGCGCTCCAGGTAGTAGGCGCGCGCGTCCAGCCCGCGATAGGCCAGGGTGGGTCCGTCCACGCCGCCCTCACAGGTGTGGTTGGCCACCACGTCGACGATGACCTCGATGCCGGCAGCGTGCAACGCGGCCACCATGGTGCGGAATTCCGCCACCTCAGCGCCGGGCACCGCGGCGTACCCGGGATGCACCGCGAGCAGGGCCAGCGGGGAGTAACCCCAGTAGTTGGTCGATCCGGTGCGTAGCAGGGCGGGTTCGGGGCAGGACGCGGACACCGGCAGCAGCTCCACAGCGGTGATCCCCAGATCGGTGAGGTAGGAGATCACGGTGGGGTGCGCCAGCCCCAGATAGGTGCCGCGGTGCTCAGGCGGCACCTGCGGATGGGTTCGGGTGAAGCCCCGAACGTGCAGCTCGTAGATCACGGTCTGTTCCCACTGCACATCGGGGCGGGTGCCGGTGTCCGGGCCACCAGGCGCGGTGACCACCGACACCGGGACGCTGCCCAGCGAGTCGACCTCGGAGCGGGGTCCGGCGGGATCGCCCCGGTAACCCAGCGCTGCCTGCAGGTCGGTCACGGTGCCCTCGACCCGCCACGCGTACGGGTCGACCAGTAGCTTGGCCGGGTTGCACCGCAGGCCGCGGGCGGGGTCCCAGGGCCCATGTACCCGGTAGCCGTAACGCTGCCCGGGTCCTATGCCGGGCAGCAGCCCGTGCCATACCCCGAAGGTCTGTTCGGCCAGCGGCACCCGTAGCTCCGCGCCGCTTGGTGACAGCAGGCACACCTCGACAGATTCGGCGACCGCGGAGGCCACCGC
>JALZCO010000266.1 GCA_030863015.1 Actinomycetota bacterium | reverse complement strand
GCTCCACCTTCTCAAGGGCCAACGCCATTGAGTAGATGTTGTTCGTCGAAGCGGATCTCTCATTCCTGATAAAGGTGCAACCAAGACTCTCAAACTCGCGGTTAACGTATTTCTCTACCTCATCTGCTCGATATCCCGTCACGATATATACTTCGGTGATCCCGTTGGCCTCTAGACCGTCGAGAATCCGCCCAAGGATGGCCCGTCCTTCCACCTCCAACAGTGTCTTGTGGCAGTCATCGGTGAGAGGAAGCATGCGCGGGACGATGCCAGCTGCAAGGATAATCGCTTTCATGATCAGACCTCTCTATCGGGCTTGGTACAGTCCACCCTTTGGCACGTCAGACGCATGCTGAAGTACGCTTCCCGCCCTATACTGGCTAGCAGAAAAAAGGCGTTGAACGCCGTAATGGCGACGACTGGGAAAATGATGCTGCGAGGTGCGATTAGCAGCCAGACGCCCGTAGCGAACAGAATGAATCCTGTATCTCTGACTAGCTTGATGACCGTGACGATTCGTCCTCTTTGAGTAAATGAATGCCCAATGTTGCGGTCGGTCCGAGCGAGGACACCAATGAGTAGGTTTACGGGCCACAAGGCGGCACAGGCGGCGAGCAGTGCGGCAGGGGGATCGGACCATCGAGCGATAACAGTGATGAGAGAACAAATGATTGCGCCATGAACGAGGAAGTCGACCAGCACGTCAACACGCGCGCCGAAGTCGCTTTGCTTGCCGGTCGCACGAGCGACTTGACCGTCGGCGCAATCGAGTACGTACGCTAGTTGCCAGAGGACGAGTGCAATAAGGCCTGGTAACCACCATGGGTGGGCCTGATCGACTTGAGCTATAACAACGGCGGTGGCGCTGAGTGCGAAGAGGAGATCTGCCAGAGTGAGGATCGAGGCTTGAATGCGAAAGCGTATGGCGATGGCTGCGATCCATGAGCCGAAAGGGTCACTCACGTGCTTAGTGAAAAGGTCGCCACCTCCCCGATGAGTTCGGGCGACGCGGTACAGATCGATGAGGGATTCGTGGCGGTCGTCAACGCCCTCGCCGTCTAGCAGGTCGCTTGGGCTCAGTCGTGGTCGGCGGCTCACGGCGAGCCTTCCCCACCGGCGTATGCAGGTGGGATACATGTGCTTAACCGGTGTCGTCCGCGCCCGCAGGTGCACCCACAGATGCCATCCGAGCCTGCGCTCTGCCGGCAGCCGGCGTGCTGGAAGCAGAGGTGCATGCATGTAGCGTGAGTAGGATTCCAGGAGCTCGAAGTTGCGGGAGTCTCGGACAACCCCTTGGCGGAATAGACCCGCGCATAGGAGTTCAGCGGGCCGTCGGTTTTGCGATGCGTGAAGGTGTCAATCACGAGATAACTGCGAAGGCCCGCTATCTTGGCGTTGTCTAGATGATGCCACAGCATTGACCAGCGGTCCAGGAGCTTGAAGCGTGGTACTGGGTACGCAGTGGCGCGAGCAGCCCGGCACACCACCTTGATGCTGAGCTGATAATTCAAGGATGACCGCGCGTAGAGCATCGTGACTAGGGTGCCGCCTGGCTTGAGGACGCGGTGGATTTCTGCCTCGCCCGACCGGATGTCGGGGATGTGGTGAAGCACACCATGGTTGAACACGAGACCGAATGTATCGTTTGACCACGGTATGGCCAGGGCGCTCACCTTCCGAAGGTCGTCGTACGGCAGTGCCCGGATGGCCAGACGCATACCAACTCGGTCCACGGACTGCTGTGTAAGGTCCATGCCCGACCAACACGCTCCCCGCCGGGGTAATTTGGTGGACTCGACGCCCTGCCGGAATCCGATCTCCAGCACCTACTTGCTGTGCCAGTCGATCCGATCAAGGCAGGCCGGGGTGGCTCTTGTGCCGATATCACCAGGTATCGTACGCCGTAAAGAACTTTTCGTAGTCGTCCGCGAACTTTCCGTGGAGTCCGCTGACAATGTGATCGTCGCACGGGTCGAGTTCCAGAAGGACGCGACTTCGCTCTCATTCATCCCCACACCATCACTTGCCCTCAAGTGGCCACTTAACCGGCATGCTGATCGCACCCGTTCTCACCGGTGTGTCGCTGGGGATGGTGAAATCGTTACTTGGTGCGGCGGCGGCTGACATGTTCAGGTGCCGTTATGCCACAGGACTTCCCGCGGTGACTTCTCATTAATGTCAAGTCAGCGAAGAGATAACGCTGCCTGCCCACTGATCGATCACTTGAGTCAAGCGGGGCGATCTTAGACGTAGCAGTGGGTGGATCGGCGGGAGGACAATGCGCTCCCGCAGCTGCTCGGGTTGTCCGTGATCTTCCCCATCGGCCCGCGCTGGCCGTCGCGATCCAGGTGGACAGTCCAGGGCTGGCATTCTTCCGGCAGCAACGGACAGGCCGCGGTGGCACGTTCCCGCCGCTTTACCGGGTGCCGGCCCGGAGACGGTACGAAGC
>JALZCO010000258.1 GCA_030863015.1 Actinomycetota bacterium | reverse complement strand
CCCCAGTCCGACAGGGGGCGCCACAGGTTGGGGCCGGCGAATCCGGCGGATGCGGCGACCACGAGGGCCGCGGTACCGACGGCGACCGCCGGGGCGCCGACCCGCCGCGGTAGCGGAGAGCGGATCACCGCAGCGGCGATCAACACCGTGGCGGGTGCCGCGATGGCACCGAAGTGGTTCACCCACTTCGTGGGTGTCAGCGTCATCGCCACCAGGGCGAACGCGCTGATCGCCGCCATCTCCCAGAGCAGCCGGCCGCTGCGATCCTCGGCTCTGCCCTGCCGCCCGGCCCCGGTGGCCCCGGTTCGGATGGCGACGGCCAGCAACACAGCCAGGGTGAGTAGCACTGGCAGCCGCTTGGCCCAGGCACCCCGCTCGTCGGGTGCGAGCAGGTTCGCATAATGCAGGTACTCGTCGTACCAGGCGTGTTGACGGTAGTACCAGCGGTGCACCGCGATGGATTCCAGCACGTCGCCGACAGTGGCGTCGGCGAATCCGATCGGAATCACGATTGAGGCGGCCGCCCCGGCCAGCAGCACCGTTGCAACCCGGCCGGTCAGGTTCGAAGCTCGCCACCACTGCCACAACCATGGCAGGCACAACACCAGCGGTGCGCCGGCAACCAGGCCGGTGGGGGAGGCCGTGACGGTGACCGCGGCGACGGCGGTGGCTGCCGCGAGCACTCCGACCGAGCGGCGCCGACGGGCCAACTCCGCCAACACCAGCACCAGCGACGTGCCCAGCACGATCAACGCTTCGGGGCGCAGCGTCATCCCGTAGGGCAACCACCAGAGTAGGTGGGCGGCCGCCACCGCCCACGGCACCAGCGGTCGCCGCGCCGCCCGGTCCAGCACCGTCGCGACCAGGACCCGCAGTAACGCGTAGCTGGCCAGGCCGTAGCCCAGCGGCAGCAGCCGCATCCAGGCCAGGCTCCAATTGCCTCCGAGAGCTCCCCAGGCCTGTAGCGCGTACTGGCTGGCGGAGAACGGGTTCTCGGTGACATTGAACTGGTAGATGACGTTGCCGATGTAACCCGATTCCATTGCATTGCGCGCCATCAGCAGGTACCACGAGTCGTCGATGTTGACCGGGGCGAGCACAACCCAGATCAGCGAAATCCCGACCACGGTCGCATCAGCCCACGAAGCTCGCGGGCGGACCAAGCCCGGCCCCTCACCCCGCCACCACCGCCAGGCCAGCACAAGCAACACGGCGAGTGCGATTCCATGCGCAACCAGCAACGCTGTCTTGAGCAGCGTGGGACTCGACTGGTAACGCGCGTCGGTGTGCAGCGTCACCGACAGCCCACTGGCGTGCTCTACGGCGTCGGTCTGCAGCTCAGCGACCTGAGGGGTCCGTAGGCCTGGCTGGAGGCTGATGTCGGTGCCATCTCGTGCCACCCGGATCCCGCCGGCATCCGCCAGCACTCGATAGGAGCAGTGTGTGGTCGGCAGTGCCTCGCGAGTGAGCTCCACACCCGACGCGGTCACTGTGACGATGCTCTGGGACGTGGCCACCACCAGGCCCTCACCTGGCGCGGTGCCTACGTCGGCGGGCAGCGTGCGCAACGCCTCACCGCCACCTGGGCGAGCGTTCAACGTCTGCAGCGTCGCGCACGGGACGGTAGCGGTGAGCTGCAGCGGGCGGTAAGGCGCTAGCGGGAGCACGGTGGAGGTGGGCTGCTGCCCGGCGCGGGGCCAGCTCACCACCGGATCGTCGGCAATCACCGGAGCGAGCACCGCGAGGATTCCGAGCACGCCGGTAAGCATCGCCAACGCCGCAACCTGCCACCCCATCCGGCGACAGCCGGTGTCGGTGGTAATACGGTTCGGCACCACGGCAGGCTATGGGGCTGGGTGCGCACGGCTGGCGCTGGGTGGTGTGGTCAGCCGAGGCGGCTCAGCGGCGGTCGGAATCCGGACGCGTCCACCGTGGATGGTGACGTCCGAGTCGGGCCTCGCCGCCTAGTACTGCAATGACAGATTGTGACATCGTCGACGGTAG
>JALZCO010000227.1 GCA_030863015.1 Actinomycetota bacterium | reverse complement strand
GGATCACTGTGCCCGGCCTGGCGCGACGGGACCTCTCGCGGCTCTATGAGGTGATACCGAGCGTTGCCGACGTGGCCGGCCATTCCCTGATGCGAGACATGTGGGAACTGCGTGACCTGACGGTGCTGGGGGTGAAGTCTGATTCACAGCGTGATCCGGCTGTCCTGGCTGACCGCATCGAGCAGCGGGCGGAGGAGTACTTCGCGGAATGTGCAGGGCACTCTCCCGATGAGCGCCGTCCGTGGTTGGTGGAAGGCAGCACCCTGTCCCTATCAGCCCTGACCGGCCACCTTTTGAACGAGACGGTCGTGCACGGTTACGACATCGCCCACTCAGCGGGCCGCAACTGGCGGATCGATCCAGCCCACGCGGCCACAGTGGTGCGGCAGTTCTTCGTGCCGGTGCTGCGCGCACTCAACCCTCGGGTGTTCGTGAACGGTGAGAAGGCAGCCGGCCTCCGGGCCACCTATGACGTCCGGCTTCGAGGGCACGACCGGCTTCATTTCATTTTCGACGACGGGTCGCTCAGGGTCGAAGAGGTGACCTCCGGCCCAGTCGACTGCCATATCTCGGCCGACCCCGCAGCGTTCGTCATGGTGTTCTGGGCCCGCCAAAGCCAGTGGAACGCGATCGCTAAGGGCAAGCTGATAGCTTGGGGCCGCAAGCCGTGGCTGGGGCCCCGGTTCAGGCCGTTGCTGCGCAACCCCTAGTCACTCGCGCAGGCCCATCCGATGGCCCCGGTGACGGTAGCGCCCCCGCATACGTCATCTGCCTGATGTGCAAAACCTGGATCCGTTCCTACGGTTACCGCTGCACAACCCGAGTTGAGCGACGGACCCCGGAGGCTGACGTGGTCACAAGCGGATCGAAAGCTGACTGACAGCAGGGTCAGAATGCACTCCGCAAGGAGGTGCAGCGAGTGACTGCCCTGCTGAGGTCCATCGATAATCCAACGCCTCATGCGGTGGGTGACTGGAATCTCGGTGAGGTCGCCATGCATCTCTCGCAGGCCTGGGTTGTCGTGCCCGGCCTGGCGAGATGTGATCTCTCCCGCGCCTATGAGGTGGTGCCCAAGCATCGCCGGTATGGCCGGCGACGCGCTGATCCGGGACATGCAAGACCTGGCGACACGATCACCCCGGGCGTGCAGTCCGACCCCGAGCGTGATCCGGCTGTCCTGGCCGACCGCATCGAGACCCAGGCGCAGGAGTACTTCAGCGAATGCGCTGGTGCAGACCCCGACGCGCCACGTCCTTGGCTGGTTCAAGGCACCACCGTCCGGCAGTCGACCTTGACCTACCACCTGCTGAACGAGACCGTCATGCACGGTTATGACATCGCCCATGCAGCAGGGCGCAAGTGGCGAATCGAGCCGGCTCATGCGGCGATGGCGTTGGGACGTTTCGTCATTCCCATCATCGGCGTCCTCGATCCTCGGGCACTGGCCAACGGCACCAATGCGGCCGGCGTCCAGGCAACTTATGACGTCCGCATCCGGGGAGCAGACCGCTTCCATTTCGTCTTCAACGATGCATCAGTCCGGGTCGAGGAACCGTCTCCCTGCCGGGTCGACTGTCACATCTCGGCCGACCCGGTGGCATTTCTCATGGTGATCTGGGCCCGGCAGGGTCAGTGGAGTGCGATCAGCACCGGCAGGCTGATGGCCTGGGGTCGCAAGCCGTGGCTGGGCCCCCAGCTCAGACCCCTGATGCGCAACCCCTAACCACTGGCACAGCCGCGTACCCTGCCCAGAGTGGCCGAAGGCGCCCAACCTTTCAGCACGCAGCCGCTCATCACACCGCCGCTTATCACACCGCCGTCGGATAGCCGACTGCTCGGCCGGCCAGAAGCTTTCCCATTCCTTGGCCGATCCCTGGAGCTGGCGGCGCTGCGGCGGGTACTCCGCGACGTCCGTCGCGGAGCCGGCAAGGCCGCCGTCTTGCGCGGTGAAGCCGGGATCGGCAAGACGCGATTGCTGGCCGAGATCTTGGCCCATGCGGAGGAGGACGGCTTCCAGGTCCTCTCGGGTACCACCGACGAGCTGTCTTCCGACCGGCCGCTCGGGGCGCTGATCGAGGCTTTCGGGCTGCAGGCTGACTCGGCCGATCCGGAACGGGCCGAGATCGGCCGGCTCATCACCGGGCACACAGGACGGTTATTGCCCTAGGCAACCTCCCAGCCCGCCGTTGCCGCTGCGGATCTCGGTTTTCGCATCATCGACGAGTCGGTGGCCCTGCTGCAGCGACTGGCTACTGAGGTGCCGGTCGTCGTCGCCTTCGAGGATCTGCACTGGGTCGATCCATCCACCTGCGCGCCATCCGCGCCATCGGTCGAGCGCTCCCCGACCTACCGGTGGCACTGCTGGTCACGCTACGGCCCTTCCCTGAGCACTCCGAACTGGCGTCGGTGATCGAGGAGCTGGTGAATGACGGCGCAGCGCAGCTGGCGCTGGGGGCACTGGACGATTCAGCGGTCACCGCACTGGCTCAAGCGGTGGCCGGTGGGTCACCCGGAACCGCGCTGCCGGCACAGCTCTCGTGGGCGGCGGGGAACCCGCTATTCGTGATTGAGCTGATCAAGGCCCTGCGCGAGCAACGCGGCCCAGAGGTTGACCGGGGAGGGCCCGATGCCGCCGACCTCTCGCTACCCGCACCGTGGCGCTGACGATCCTGCGGCGGGTGAGCTTCCTCCCACCGGCAACGTTGGAGGTCCTCAGGGTGGCGGCGGTGCTGGGCCGGGAGTTCTCGGTGGCCGAGCTCGCTATGGTGACTGGCCGCAGCGCGGTCGCGCTGTTGCCCGACCTCGACGGTGCCCTGCGGTCGGGCCTGCTGGCAGAGTCCCCGGTGGGGTTGGCCTTCCGTCATGAGATCATGCGGGAAGCGATCTACCACGACCTCACGCCGGTGCTGCGCCAAGGCCTGCATCGGGAGGCGGCGAGGGTCTTGACCGCGGCCGGTGCGCCCGTGGGGCGGGTGGCCGACCACCTGTTCCTGGGGGCGTCGGCCACGGATCCCGAGGCGAGAAGATGGCTGCGGCAGGCAGCTTTCGACGCCGCCCCCCGATCGTTGGTGGTCGCGGTCAGGCTATGCGAGCGGGCATTCGTGCTTACCGGCACTGACGATCCGGACCGCGAGGAGGTGGCCGCGGAGCTGGCACCGTTGCTGCTTCAGACCGGGCGGCCCAAGGACGCTGAACAAGTCGCTCGGGAGGTGCTGGCCGCGGTCCCAGGTCGGTACATGAGGTTGTGCTGCGGCGGGCCCTGGGAGAAGTGCTGTGGGCAATCGGTTGGCTCCAACCGGCTGTCGCCGAGCTCGAGGCCGCCGCTGGGGTCCCCGGCGTTTCGGATCGCGACCGGGCCGGCTCACTGGCCCTGGCCGCCAACATCAGGATGTTCGTCGGCGACCCACATGGTGCGTGCACTCAGGCACAGCGGGCCCTGGCAGTGGAACCACACGACGACTTCGCGAGCTGCCTGGCGTGGGAGACCCTGGCGCTTGCGGCCCACGCCCGCAGCGAGGTGGCCGAGGCGGTCAATCTGTCCCAGCGGGCCGTCGAGATCGCGACCCGCAGCCGCCTCCCCGGGTGGGCCACCTGCATCCGCACCTGTTCTTCGGGCTGGTGCTGCTGGACGCGGATCGCGCAGACGACGCCCTGGCGACGCTTCAGCTGGGCAGGCAACTGGGCGAGGAGCGAGGCAACGTCATGTGGCTGCCGCTGCACCACGCAATGCTGGCCTTGCACCGAGCGGTCAGTGGCGAGCTGACCGACGCCGTGGCCGAGGCGGAGGCTGGCATGGTGCTCGCCGACGAGGTCGGGATCCGACTGCATGCTCCGCTGCTGCACGGCGTGGCCGCCTGGGTTGCTCTGCAACGGGGCGACATCACCGCTGGTGAAGCCCACATGGTCAATGCTCAGGAGGAGTTCGCCGCATCGGTCAGCTAGGATTGGCAGCTGTCCGCGGTCACCGGTGAGGCTCGAACGGCTGGCGCTCGATGGCCCCTGGAGTGGGCCTGTGGACTCAGGCTCTGCTCAGCGAGGGCCGTGGAGACACCGGTCAGGCGCGGGCACTGCTGGAGGATGCCTGGGAGCTGGCCACTCCCCTGCGTTTCTGCCTGTCCTACCGGTTCTTGGGACCCGACCTCATCCGCCTGGCGGTCGCGGCGGGCGACCGGCGGCGAGCGGCAGTCGTGGCTGACGAGGTAGCCGACGGCGCCCAACGCAGCAAGGCAGCCGGAGTTGCCGGGGCCTTGTCGACGACGATCCAGCCATGTTGCTGGCCGCAGTACAGAAGTACCGCCAGCTGCCACAGACCATGGAGCTTGCCCTGGCCTGTGAGGACACCGGCGCGGCACTGCGCCGGCCGGGCGCGCCGGCGAAGCTGCGCCGGTCTTGGAGGACGCCCTCGACTTCTACCTACGGATCGGTGCACAACGCGGAGCCGCCCGGGTGGAGGCAGCGCTGCGGGGCGTGGGCGTTCGTCGCCGAAGGACCGGGCGCGCGCGGAGGCCGTCGATGGGTTGGGAAGCCTGACCGGCAGCGAACTGGGCGTCATCCGGCTGGCGGCCGAGGGTCTGACCAATCGCCAGATCGGAGACCGCCTGTTCATCTCCCGCCGGACAGTCGGAACCCACCTAGCCCACGTGTTCCAGAAATTGGGCATCAACAACCGCTCCCAGCTGGCCGCCGAGGTCATCCGCCGCCAAGGACAGCGATAGGTATCCATGTGGCGGTAGTTCAGCTGTTGGCAGGGACAGCCGTCGAGCTCGACGGTCCATCGCCGGCGGGTGAGAGGTTCGCTGGTCGGCGTCCGTGCTGCGACAGATCGGTAACGTTTAGTTACTCACAGGCGATGAGACAACGGGATTGATCACGCCGTCGCACGGTAGGGGAGCCGTGATGCGCCTCAGAGTCACTGGCTCGCCCCTGATCGGGGCAGGATTCCGTGCCGTGCTGTCCTGCGTGTTGCTCGCTTCGCTGCTGTTCACCGAAGAACTCGTCGCCACCGCGGCGCCAGAGGACTACGGCCACTACTCGATGATGAACCAGCGCCATGCCGGGGTGTTCTATGCTGGCGGCATCCCCGTGGGCCAGTGGTCGTGGACACCGCTGGGTAACGAGTCCGAGGTGTTGTGGGGTGACCCCACCAGGTGGCCACCGGCCAATGCAGAGCGGTTCATCCGCTCAGGGAACTGGGTGTTACTCGATGGATGGCGCGACCACGGCACTTACTACGTGCAGCGGGTTCACCGGGAACTTATCGGTGACGGATCCTGCCAGAACTTAGTGCCGGTGCCCTCGGATGGAGACCGTCAGCACTACGTGCAGTGGACGATCCCGGCACAGGCGTACTGCCTTCAGGCGTGGGGAACGATCACCGAGCAGCACACTGGCAAGATGATGGACTTCTTCCATACCCAGGTGTGGTCGCCACCCAGCAGTTGCCGCAATACCTATTTTGGTACGCGAACCTGTATCCGCCAGTGGGAATCGTGGTCAGACAACAAAGACGCTCCCGATACGCCGATCGCCCGTAAGCTCGAACGCAGCGTGTCGCTGGCTCGCGGTATCGGGATGGGCTTTGTGATCGAGCAGTGGTACCCGCATTATTGGCATGCCGAGCTGCATTCCGATTGGGCCTGGTAACGCTGACTACGTGCCTTGAACCGGTGGCAGCGGACCGACGCGGCCAGGAAGTTGCCGGCTGACCCTCCGCCTGCGTGCTGGCCCGTAGCGTTCATGCGCCGCCTGCTTGCTCACGCCCAGTGAGTGACCGATCTCAGTCCATGGTGCACCGCGTGTCCGGGCCAGCCGCACCAACCTGGCGCGCCACCGGTCCACCACCCGAGCAAGCGTCTCCACCGCAGTGAGGGCCTCGAGTACCGGTTCCGCCGGACACCAGTCCTTGTCAGGCTGCTCGCTGCTCACAGCGGTGGGCCGCTCGGTGCTCACCACAGCGGTGGGGGGCCGCTCGCTGGCTGCGGCGTCCTGCGGGAGGTATCGCCCGAAGTGCTCAGCCGCGTGCAGTGCCTCGTAAGTCTGCCATGGCAACGGCGTCGATCGAGGCGGTGCGCGTCTGGTGCGCCGCGCCGCGGGAATGGCCTCACCCGGGTCGTTGGAAGGCTCATCGTGAGCGGGGAGCTTCAGATATACCCGGGTGGTGGTTCCCTGCGGGGAGGTGTGCTGCTGGACCAGGTCGGACAGGTAGCTGGCCAACATGAGGCCACGGCCGGAGGACTGACCGGGATCAGCCGGATTGCGAGCAACCAGCGGGTCGGCGACGTGTTCGGCGTCCCGGACTTCGCACACGAGGTAGCCCAGCTCCGTCCAGATGTACAGCGCGCCGGTGGCCCCGCCATGGGCAAGGCTGCTCGCCGTAAGCTCACCGACAATGAGCTTGAGTTCCGCATGGTCGCCGTCCAGGCCGAGGCGAGAGGCATGGTCGCTGGCGAACTGCCGGACGAGCGCCTGGTTGGTGGTGTCGAAGATGATGCTGGATGCCACTGCTGGCGGTGCGACGTGGTTGTAGTCGGCGTTGATACGTTCCGGCGGGTAGCTGATACTGGCTCGCTCACCGCTGGCATCAATCAGTAACGGGTGACCTGCTTCGGCATCGGCGAGGGTCTGCGGACCCAGACGGTCGGCGTCATAAGGGCACAGGATCGTGGCCGATCGCCCGGCGAAGGCGAGGTCGATCAACGCCTCGTGCTGGACGCAGGTCGGGTATTCCATGGTTGCGCGGGCGGACCACAAGGGTTCGGCGATGATCCGGACTCGCCCGCCGGGGTGGGCGTCGGCGAAGGCGCGCAGCACACCGGGAATGATCCGTCCCTGGTTTCGGCCGGCACGAATCATGTCAAGCAGGCGCAGCCGCCCGGCATCGGCACCCAACTCGGTGAGGATGAGCCGCAGGTTCGGCCCCGGCACGGCGACGGCGACGGGTTCGCCGGCGGCCAACCCGTCGCGAATGAAGGGCACCGTGCCTTTGAGGTACTCCGCGGTGCCGCGGTAGAACAACGCCGGGTGTACGAACTCGTCAGCGGAGCGAGAACGGACCACACTCACCACCTCGTCTCGATGCGACCAGCAACGTATGCCCGCCGACGGATCGACAGGCATCATCACCGCGCCTCGCCCCACCGCTCAGAGTAGGTAGTAAACCGGGCAGTTACAACCCGATTCGGTATGCTCACACTAAGTTGCGGTCAAGTCCCCCGCCGAATTGCCGGTAGCGCAGTGCCGTCGCAACGAAGTCGGCACATCTGCCGGGGAAAGAAACCCCGACCGGCCGCTGCGGCCCCGAACCCACGGTGCGGACCCGCTGGCCGCACAATGTTGCATCCAGCTTCCATCCCAGCTGGTAGCGAAGGAGACGTCCATGACGGCGATCGAGGACCTGGTGGGCCGCAACGCACAGCGCGCGGGTCCCGGACCCGGCACGATGGCGGCTCGGCCTGGCTTGCGCGTCGCTGTGGTGGCCTGCATGGATGCCCGGATCGACCCGGTTGCGTTGCTCGGCCTGCAGCCGGGTGAGGCACATGTGATTCGCAACGCAGGCGGCGTCGTCACCGATGACGTCATTCGCTCACTAGCCGTCAGCCAGCGAAAGCTCGGCACTACCGAGGTGATGTTGCTACATCACACCAAGTGCGGAATGGCGACGTTCACCGACGAGGACTTTTGGTGCGAGCTTCAGGAGGCCACCGGCCTGCGGCCCAGTTGGGCGGTCGAGACATTTCGCGACACCGAATCCGACGTGCGGCAGTCGGTCGAACGGGTTCTGCGTAGCCCGTTCCTGGGGAATACCACCGCAGTGCGTGGCTTTGTCGTCGATGTCGAGACCGGTGATCTTGCCGAGGTACCGGCATCGCACCCGTGAACCCCACACAGCTGATTGCGTGGTTTGACGCGCACGCGCGTGACCTTCCCTGGCGCAAGCCCGGCACCACGCCGTGGGGTGTGCTGGTCAGCGAGGTCATGCTGCAGCAAACCCCGGTACATCGCGTTGCCGGAGTATGGAGCGAGTGGATGGTGCGCTGGACCACTCCTTCCAGCCTGGCGACCGAGACGCCGGGGACCGTGGTCCGCGCTTGGGGAAAGCTTGGCTACCCGCGGCGGGCGCTGCGGCTGCACGAGGCTGCCGTAGTGATCGCCACGCGGCACGACGACATCGTTCCGGCGGATGTGGACCTCTTGCTCACCCTGCCCGGAATCGGCGCCTACACCGCCCGAGCGGTCGCAGCTTTCGGGTACGGGCAGCGGGTACCGGTGGTGGACACCAACGTCCGGCGGGTTGTTGCTCGTGCGGTTCGGGGCATGGCCGACTCCGCCGCGCCGTCCACTTCACGGGACCTGTCTGATGTGGTTGGTGTGTTGCCCGAGACGCAGGCCGCCCGCTTCTCCGCTGCGCTGATGGAGGTCGGTGCAACCGTGTGCACCGCTCGCCGTCCGCGCTGCGCCGACTGCCCGGTGGTAGGCGACTGCGCCTGGATACGCGCTGGCAAGCCTGCCGGGACCGGCTCGGGCCGGCCAGTGCAGCGCTTTGCCGGCACCGATCGCCAAGTACGCGGTTTACTGCTCGACGTCCTGCGAGCAACAGCGGTCCCCGTGCCTCGGACCCGCCTGGACGCGGTCTGGGTCGACGCCCAGCAGCGAGAGCGGTGCCTGGGTTCGCTGCTCGTCGACGGCCTGGTGGAACAGACCGTCGACGGCTGCTTCGCCCTGCCCGGCGAGCGCTGAGCGGTGGCAGCGCCCGTAGGCTAGCTACATGGCTGTCGTGAAGATCAATGCTATCGAGGTGCCAGAAGGCGCGGGCCCCGAGCTGGAGCGCCGATTCGCCGCCCGCCATGGTTCGGTGGAATCCGCCCCCGGCTTCCTGGGCTTCGAGCTGCTACGCCCGGTGGCCGGAGATGACCGGTACTTCGTCTACACTAAGTGGGCAACCGAGGAGCACTTCCAAGCCTGGCGCAATGGGCCGGCGATGGAAGCGCACTCCGGCGCGCGGGCCAAGCCGGTAGCCACCGGCTCCTCCCTGCTCGAATTCGAGGTCGTGCAGTCAGCCGCACCTTCTCCTGGTACCCCGGAGTGAATCGGCACCGCCCAACCGTGGCGGTGCACACCAACGCGCGACACGGCGTACACCAAAGCCTGACACGCGTGAAAAAGGGGTCCCGATC
>JALZCO010000222.1 GCA_030863015.1 Actinomycetota bacterium | reverse complement strand
TACGTCAGGGGTCCGGGAAAATTGTAGGGGGATCGTACGTCTGGACACGGACACCAGGAGCCCTGCCGACGATCCTGCTTTATGATCGCACGAGCTTGCTCACCCACTGGCGAGGAAGCGAGTGAAGCGGCTCGGCAAGCCCACCGAAGAATCGGTTCCGTCGCATAGCCCCAGCCATCGCCATCCCTGAGCGTGCCTGGCGTGCGAGCGTTCCTGCAGTGCCTACCGCGTCGTCGAGCGTGTATCTGCACGGGCGTTGGGTGTCTCTGTTGGACATGCAGACGACCAAGGTGGGTTCCTCTTGGCTGGGCATGGGCGCGTCGTTTATCCCCGGGTCGGTGTGCTGGATCGACGTGTCGAGCACTGATCCGGTTGGTACTGGGGATTTTTATGCCGGGTTGTTGGGCTGGAGTTACCGGATCGACCCGGGCCGCCGGCGCCACACCACAGCTCTGTGTGCTGGTTGGCCGGTGGCCGGGCTGGCGGGTGTTTCAGTGCCAGCGGGTCAGCTGGTGACCTGGACTGTGTATCTGACCTGCGCCAGCATCACCCACACCACCACAGTATTTACCCAGTGGGTGGCCAAGTGCTGCATGGGCCGGTGGAGGTCGCCGGGCACGGCAGGGTGCTTATCGGGGCGGATCCGACCGGCGGGGTGATCGGTTTTGGCAGCCCGCGACGCCGTGGACGTTTGGCACCACCACACCCGGGGCGCTGTGTTGGGCTGAGTTGAATACCTGGCACGGCGCGCTGGCCGACAAGGTCTTTGCCAACCTGTTCGGTTACCGCCAGGCGCAGATCGGCGATGGTGTCGACCTGGACTACACCACCTGGTCGGGGAGTGGGCACATAATGCTGGGCAGGCTGCAGATGACCACGGACTGGGCGGTCCCGGAAACCCGTGCGCACTGGCTGCTGCACTTTGCCGTGGACCCGCAGACCGGCACCGACGCGGCGGTCGATCGGGTGCTGGAGTTGGGCGGCCGGGTGGACATCGATCCCTACGACAGCCAGTGGGGCCGGATCGCGCGGGTCGCCGACCCTTGTGGGGCCCGCTTTGCGCTCATCGACCCCACCGCGCGGATCGTGGCGGGCGACCTGGCGCCCGGTTCGGCCCGCGTGGACGATCCCTACGACGACTGACCCCTCACGGCGTGGATATCCGGCGGCGCCGGATGCCGGGTGGATTACGGGCTTTATGCCACTGAGCATGCAGCATGCGACGCGCCATATGCAGTTGCAGCGACCGTGCGCGTTATCTGAACATATGCACTTGCAGCGGAGCTTGCCTGCCGGCCACGCTTTGTTCATATGGTTGTCAATCTTCACTCTTAAAGTGGATTTGTTCGAAGTGTGTCGCTCACGACCCTGCAGTGGGAGGCTGACATGGACGTTCGGTAGAAGTTCTGGAGACTTGGTCAGGACGAGCTGGAGCGCGTCGCTGTAGGCGATCGGGGTGTCACCTCGGATGCCGGTATGGCCCCGGTCTCGGAAGTGTCGGTGCGAGTGGGACGAGGAGATCTTGCGAACCGCGACTTTGCTCTGGGTGCTGCACGCGGGAGCTGGGATACCAAGGCCAGCACATCGACGGCACGGGCGAGTGTGTCGCCGCAATGCGGGATTTGTGAGCACTGATCGAAGATCTTAAAAGGTGAAGCCTCCAGTCGGTGTCTCGGACGCCGAACCACGCCCCTGTGGCTGCCCGCAGAAGCAGGGCCGCTTTCACCAGAGGAGTATCACTGCGCTGCGGTTCTGACATGTGTCTGTCGGGATCATCATATAACCGGGGCGGAGAGCCCCGGCGGCTGTTGAGGACGATACGGAAGTTATCATGGAAAATGGTTGGAAACATTGGCTGGGTGTTTTCGCTGCTGCAACGGTCCTCGCTGGTGGGCTAGCCTCGATTTTTCATCGCGACAACGCAACACCCTCCCAACGACAATCCTCGGACCGTTGCAGCGGTGCATGCCCCTGTGGGACCATCTGAAGCGCTAGTAAACGTTGAAATTGCAGGCACGATACCGGTTGCAGCCGTCTATGCGACCCTCGATAAATCCCGGTCGTCGGGTGTCCACCACGGCAGGCGGCCTGCGGTCGTGAGCAGTGGGTGGGGCCTGGGTGCTGAGGCTGCCAGCTCCTGGCCGCTGGCTGCGTCAAGTGAGGTGGGCAAGACAGCTGCTGCCGCGCTGCGGGTCCTAGGTTCGAAGCCGGTACGCAGTGCTAGCGGTTTGTTGGTCAGTGCCCGCGTCATTATCCGCGGATACGGCCGTCCGGTAACGCTGCGTCCACTGCGGAGATGAATTGGTCATGTGACTCCAGCCGATTCCGGTTCTTCCTCGGAAGTGACAGCGGCAAGACAACTGCGGTGCAGCTTGCCCCGGGGTTTACGCCGAGCGCAGTACCTCCAATGATCTCGGCACCCCTGGACGACTACAGCAGCTACGTCGGCCGCTGCGTCGTCGTCAAGCGATACGCCGGAATATTCCGGGGCTACACCTGCTGATGATCCCCCGCTCCGCACCGCCAGCTCAGCTATCAGGCACAGCTGTCCGCGGGCGAAAATTACCAGCAGCGTGGACAGCAGCCCGAGATACCGGCAAGTATGATCCAAGCCATTCCGTTGGCAGGCTTATTTTAGCCTGTCGATTGTGTCGGTTATCGCAGCGAAATCTTCCCGTAGAAGCTGCTCGTAGATTTGACTAGCGCTGCAGGCACCAGGAGGACAGTCACCGGGCTTCCGGGCCACCCACGACGAGCAGCACCGCCATCGCCAGTGGCACCGCGATGGCCAGGATCCACCAGAGCACGTCCATCACCCAGTTCCATCGGCTCATGCAGTCACCCCCGCTGTAGCGGCTTTGCTGAGTCGCCACCGGGCTTGCAAGCGATGCGGGTAGTACGACGCGAACCTGGTGGCGGGTAGGTGGCGTGATGGTCATCAGTCAATCTCCGAGGACGGCGCCTACCGTGCGCTGAACGTCCTCGGTTTCGGCCGGAGCAGGTCTGCCAAGGCGGCCGGGTCATTCACCGAGGGCTCAGCGAGGGCTGCGGCGCCGATTGATCCGCGAATGGTGCACTATCGCATCCGGCTACGGCGAGTGAGGCGGTGATAACAGCGGCCAGGATGGGTCTCATGAATTGTCATCGCTGCGACTGGCCAGGAAGTTACCGGAGCAGCTCCATGAGGGCGGCCGGTGGAGAACTGGCTAGAAAAAGGCAGCACGTCCCGCGCGTACCAGCCAACGCAAACCCGTTTTACCTTTCATTGGGGCGTATCAGAAACGGTGAGGGACGTCCCGGCCAGTGATGTAGCCGGCGTAGATTCCCCGTCGACAGATCACCTCAGCACCCCACTCACCCACGCGTCTTGCCGCCTCCTCAGGGTCCGATTTCGCGCCACGCCGATTCGGTATAGCTTGCGGTGTTCGATCCTCACCACCACGGTGAACCATGCAAACCCGGCGAACGTGCGATGGCTGACCGGGAAGGCGGCAGCGACCAGGGCCAGCAGGTACAGGTTCGGCAGCGGCTGCTCTGTTGTGGCGATAACCGCACCGCAGGGCGCCAAGTTAGGGCGTGAGCAGGCCGATTCGCCCAGAGCGCATTCTGAGCGATCTACTGCTGGGGTCGTAGGCGCCGCTGCGCGGATGCGCCGAGCGCGGTAGGGCACGAGCCGCCCTCGGGTAGACGCGCAGGTGGGGTGGGCTCGGCAACGATGACCGGATCAACCCCAGACCGATGAATTTCCGGTCTCATCAGGGTCTGAGGAGATGACGCCCGACGATCGGCATAGCCGGCCCGTTCGGCGAGCACCAGGTCGACCGGGAAGGACCCGATCAGATGACTACTGTGGACAGTTCCAGCGCCGTCCGCTCCGCCGGCGTCACGACGGTCATGCGTGATCTCGTATTGCTCCTAGCTCGCGTCGGGCTCGGTGTGATGATGATCGTGCACGCCAAGGTCGAGTACGACTACGGCGGCAGCCTGGGCGGGGTGGTAGACGCATTCGGCCAGTCGGGCGTACCGACTGCCCGCGATCGCAGGACCGGCCAACCTGTTCGGGGAGTTGATCGGCGGTGCCCTGCTGCTCCTCGGGCTCGGGGTGCGGGTGATCGGTGTTCTGATGGCGGTGAACATGGTGGGCGCCTGGATCTACGTTCACACGAGCGGCCTGTTCGCTGTTGACCGCAACGGTCCTGAGCTGGTCATCGCACTCGGCCTGCTGAGCCTCGTTCTCGCCGTGACCGGCTCGGGTCGGTTCGGGCTTGACCACCTGCTCATCGGTCGTAATCGTCGGAACACGACAAGGCGTGGCCGATGAGCACCGGCATCGCCGGCGAGCCCATCCTCGGCAGCACGCAGCGCCCGACCCCGATCGTCACGCCGTGGCCGCAAATCTTGTGGGTCACCGGAACGATCTTGCTGGTCACGATGCTGGTGCACATTGCCGCTCTGGCGGTCACCGGCGGTCCCTGGACCGGCCCGGTATCGCTGCGCAAGCCTGCGACCTTCGCCGAGACCGGGTGGCTGGTTTGCTGGTCGATCGCGCTGATCCTGCCGGCGGTGCGCACCCGGGCGTGGCAGCGCCACCTCGTCGGCACCGCGACCGTGCTGTTCGGGGTCGGTGAGACCGCGATCATCGGGTTCCAAGCCTGGCGCGGGGTGCCCAGCCACTACAACTTCACCACTCCACTGGATGCGGCGCTGATGCGCGGCGGCGCGGCCGGCACAGCCGGGTCTTCCTGATCGCCACCCTGGTGCTGCTGGTGGCGGCGGCCCGGTCCAGCGGCACCCCAGTAAGTGTCCGGCTCGGTGTCCTTGCGGGCATCGCGGTGCTGTTCATGGGCTGCGCGATCGGTCTGATGATGATCTTCAACAACAGCGGTGTCTACCAGGGCAGCATCGGCGCCGGGTTCACCGAGCGCACCACCGGCTACCTCGGCCCCAGCCTGGCCACGGTGGGCCCCGACTACCTGCTGATCAAGCC
>JALZCO010000182.1 GCA_030863015.1 Actinomycetota bacterium | reverse complement strand
GGACAGTCCGGCGTGGACACGTCACCGGGATCGTTACGAGCCGCCGCAACTAACGCCGACCGAGCTCGCAGAGACCCAGCACATTCCCTACGCCGAGCTGCACTGCCACTCCAACTTCAGCTTCCTGGACGGTGCCAGCCATCCCGAGGAGCTGGTTGAGGAGGCGGCCCGGCTAGGTCTGGACGCGATCGCAATCACTGACCACGATGGGATGTACGGAGTGGTGCGCTTCGCCGAGGCGGCCCGCGAGCTGGGCGTAAAAACCATCTTCGGGGCCGAGCTCAGCCTGGGTCTCACCGCATTACAGAACGGGTTACCCGACCCGGAGGGTGAGCACCTGCTTGTGCTGGCCCGTGATCCTGAGGGTTACCGCAGGCTGTCCCGGGTGATCAGCGATGCTCAGATCCGCGGTCGGGAAAAGGGCAAGCCGGTTTATGACCTAGACGCGGTGGCAGCCGCCGCGGGCGGGCACTGGGTGGTGCTCACCGGATGCCGCAAGGGGGCGGTGCGCCGGGCACTGGAGCGCGAAGGTCCGCCCGCCGCGGCCGCGCAGCTACGTCGCCTGATCGGCCTGTTCGGCCCGGCCCACGTCGCCGTTGAGCTCACCGCCCACGGCTTGGCGGACGACACCGAGCGCAACGACGCCCTCGCCGGGCTGGCCACAGCGCACGGCGTGGACACCGTCGCCACTACCGCCGCGCACTATGCGACCCCCTCCCGGCACCGGTTGGCTACCACAATGGCTGCGGTCCGGGCGCGGCGCAGCCTGGACGAGATGGACGGCTGGCTGCCTGCCGCCGCTACGGCGCACCTGCGCTCCGGCGCAGAGATGGCCGACCGGTTCGCTCGCTGGCCTGGGGCTGTCGAGCGGGCTGCCGCGCTAGGCCGGGAGTGCGCTTTCGACCTGCAGCTGGTGGCGCCAGACCTGCCGCTGTTCGACGTTCCCACCAATCACTCCGAAACCAGCTGGCTGCGCGAGCTCACCTGGCTCGGTGCGGCCACTCGCTACGGCAGCTACGACGAGTGTCCCGGTGCCTATCACCAGATCGAACATGAGCTGGCCATCATCGAAGAGAAGAACTTTCCGGGCTACTTCCTCATCGTCCACGACATCGTGGCGTTCTGCCGGCGGGCCGACATCTTCTGCCAGGGCCGCGGTTCGGCGGCCAACTCCGCGGTCTGCTATGCGCTGGGCATCACGAACGTCGACGCGGTAGGGATGGATCTGCTCTTCGAGCGGTTCCTCGCCCCGGACCGGGACGGCTACCCCGACATCGACCTGGACATCGAATCCGACCGCCGCGAGGAAGCCATCCAGTACGTCTATCAGCGATACGGCCGCGACTGCGCGGCCCAGGTCGCCAACGTGATCACCTACCGGGCCCGTTCGGCAGTGCGGGACGTGGCCAAGGCGCTGGGTTACTCGACCGGCACTCAGGACGCCTGGAGCAAGCAGATCGACCGGTGGGGGCCGCTAGGGCAACAGGAAACCGACATCCCCGAGCCGGTGCGTGCGCTGGCCGCGCAGCTGGAGGGATTCCCTCGGCACCTGGGCATTCATTCCGGCGGAATGGTGATCTGCTCCCGTCCGGTGGCTGAGGTCTGCCCGGTGGAGTGGGCGCGCAGAGACAACCGCTCGGTAGTGCAGTGGGACAAAGATGACTGCGCAGCCGCTGGTCTGGTCAAGTTCGACTTGCTCGGGCTTGGAATGCTCTCCGCGCTGCACTATGCAGTCGATCTGGTCGCTCGCCACTACCGGCACCGAGTACAGCTCGCGGATTTGCAGCCCACGGATCCAGCCGTCTACGAGATGCTGGCCCGAGCTGATTCGGTCGGGGTGTTCCAGGTGGAATCCCGCGCGCAGATGGCCACCCTTCCGCGGCTGAAACCGCGCTGCTTTTATGACTTGGTGGTCGAGGTGGCACTGATCCGGCCCGGCCCGATCCAGGGCGACTCGGTGCATCCGTACATCCGGCGCCGCAACGGCCTGGAGGCATGGGACTACGACCATCCGCTGCTGGTGAATGCGCTGCGCAAAACGCTGGGTGTGCCGCTGTTCCAGGAGCAGCTGATGCAGATGGCCATCGACGTCGCCGACTTCTCCGCCGCCGAGGCCGACGAGCTGCGC
>JALZCO010000165.1 GCA_030863015.1 Actinomycetota bacterium | reverse complement strand
TTACCTGCCCGGTGAGCGCATCCTCGGGTTGTCGAAGCTCGCTCGCATCGTCGACCTGTTCGCTCGGGACCTGCAAGTGCAGGAGCGCCTGACCCAGCAGGTCGCCGACCGGCTGCAGGAGCACCTGACCCCCAAAGGGGTCGGCGTGGTGATCGAGGCGGAGCACTTGTGCATGTCACTGCGCGGTGTACGAGCCACCGGCTCGCGCACTGTGACCTCAGCACTGCACGGGCTACTGCGTGAGGACGCCCGCTCTCGACAGGAGTTCTTCGCACTAGCCGGCGTGGCGCACTGACCCGGCGTCGCCCTTGCTGCCGCAAAAGAGGAGCACCGTCATGACAGACCGCCTAGCCACTTTGCCATCCGAGACCAAGGCGCGCCGCACATCTCGAGCGGAACGGTTCAAGACCCTTGGGATCGACGACGCGCAGGCAAGGTCGGACCCCGAGGTAGCGCGGCGACGTTTCTGCGCTCTCGACGAGGCCAGCTACCACCTCGACTCGGTCTCCGAACCGTGGAGCGTCCACCTGGAAGTTCGCCTCAGCGGTACCGTCGACGAAGATCGTCTACGACAGGCAGTGAAGGTCGCGCTCGCCAGACACCCCAGAGCTCGCGCGCGAATCACCATTGCCCACCAGCGGCGGGCTGACTACGAGTGGGAGATCACCCCGGCAGTTGACGTCGATCCCCTCGACGTCGTCGTGTGCCCTGACGACGAGGCCCTCCAGGCTGTCCGGGCCGACCTGCAGAGCCTGCCAGTACCGCTTGTGATGTCGCCACCGCTACGCATCCGCCTCGCCCGCCATCGCAAGGGCGACGTGGTGATGCTCAACCTCCACCACGCCGCCGGTGACGGCATCGCCGCGCTGCGCTTCTTTCGCTCCATCGCGCGTGCCTACGCCGGACGCTGCGATCCCGTACCACCCACGGCGCCCGAGGAGGTGCAGATTCCGGCACCCAACGGCCGAAGGGCTCAGCTTCGGGCACTGGTGCGCGAACTGCGCCAAGCTGCTCCCCGCTCGGTGCATCTTATTCCCAGCGGGAGCAAGGACCGTCCCGGCTACGGGTTCCATCACCTCGTCGTCGACACCGCACAGACCGCAGCCCTCACCACCAAGGCTGATCCGGGGACCAGCGTCAACGACCTCCTACTGGCTGCCCTGCATCTAGCCCTGGACAGCTGGAACTCCGCACACGGCGGTGCTCCCGGCCGACTCAGCGTGCTGATGCCGGTCAACCTGCGACCCAAGTCATCCTGGTACGAGGTGTTCGGCAACTTCACGTTCATGGTGCCCGTGGTCACCCGCCCCGAGGACCGCAGCGATCCCACCACCATCAGCACGATCCGCCGCCGGACCCGGCGCATCAAGGACGAGCGCACTCCCGCCGCCGCCGTCAGCCTCCTCAACGTCCTGCAGCACCTGCCGTTGCCAGCGAAGCGGAGCATTGCCCGCCTCGCCGCTTCTGAGCGAGTGATCCCGACGGCCATCCTGTCCAATCTCGGCCGCCTCGATGAGGACCTGGACTTCGGACACGAGCTGCCTGCTCGCGAGGTGTGGTTCTCCCCACCGACCAGGATGCCCATGGGTTTGGCCGTCGGAGCGGTCACCGCAGCAGGCCGGCTCCATCTGGTGTTCCGCTACCGGCACCCACTATTCAGCCCGGCTGACGTCGCCAGGTTCGCCGACCGCTACGTGACAGCGCTCGACCAAGTAGCCACCCACGCTCGTGCCGGACGCACTTCGCTCGTCCAGCCAGCGACCCGGCAGGGGCCCCGATGAAGTCCGATGAGCATCGCACCGTGGGTCAGGCCGCCACCACAGGTGCGCTGGTCCAAGTCGGTGGCGATTCGGTCGAGGAGCGCTTCGTCCTCAGCTACGGCGACGTGGTCGCCTTAAGTGGTGACTTCTTCGCCAGTCACCCCTGCGGGGCCCAGGGTGTTGCGGGGACCCAGGACGGACCGGAAGGCCTGACCTCCGACGATTTGTTCCGCCTGGCCGCCATCCCCGGCAATCGAGGAACCAAGCCCGGCACTCGGGACGAGATCATCTGCGCGCTCAAGGTGATGGCAGTAGACGGGGCATGCGTTGATACCCGCTTCGAGCCCGGAGGGGAGTTCAGCGACTTCGGCTTCACCGCAACTGCGGCAGCGACCGAGGTCGAGAGACGGGTCCGGGACCGCTTCTTGGCCTTGGCCACCGCCAACGGCGACCACTTCGTCGCTCCCGGCCGACCCGACACCGCGCACGACCACAACGACCCACAGTTCAGCCGCTTTGACTCAGCGGTCGTTGCCTATCGCCGCCTGCACGAAGCGGCCCTCGACCAGGCCTACGAACTAGGGCGTTGCCGAGATGACGAGTCCCGGGCGATGGCAAGGGAGGCAGCCGCCCAGCATTACCTCACGGACGCCTTCGCGGCGGGGCACCTGCGGACCCCAGTGACAGCCATCCGTCACTACTGGCATCACAGATACCCAGGGTTCTGGCAGAGCCTGCAACGCAAAGTCGCCGCCGACACCGCCGCGGCACTACGAGAACTCGCCCGACCGGCGAGGATTCTGTCTGATGGCTTTCTTTATGACCGCACCCTTGCGGCGGTCAAGGCCCGCACTAGCAGGTATCCACCCATCACCCTCGGCGACCTGCTGGCTCGGGTGTTTCACGACTGGGACAACGACCACGGTCTCATCCTCCAAGGAGGTGGAATGCTCTTCGGCGACGGCCTCCTCGAGGAGGGTGTTGGCAAAGGGCTTGCCGTCGCCGCTTGCCGCGCGGGCATCGACGACATCGAGGTCGCCTACCGGCTTGGAGTGTCGGGCCGCCGTCTTCGCGGTGCGGCGCTTTACCGAGCGGTCCGGTCAGCCACCGGTTCCCCCGACGACGCATTCCGAGCCGAGACCCTGATCCCGACCCCGTCGGCCGACAACCCTCCGCAGAACTGGCGGGCAACGGACGTTGAAGAGTTGTGGAGCTCTCCCATCGTCGAAGCCTCGGGAACGACCGTCGGCATGGCGGTCGAAGAAACGCTGCGCCCAGGCGGGGAGGTCTTCCGCCGGCTGGATCGGCTGGGATCAAGCGCCTTCGAGATGCCAGGTCTGCTGGGCGTGCCTGCCTTGCGGCGATGGGTGACACACAAGGGCTCCCAGGCCTACCACCACGGTTTCATCCAAGGCCTGTCCCACGACCCCAAAGCCGCCGTACTCACGATCGTCGACAACCAGGCAGGTTCGCGCACGGGCGTCGCCACGAGCGCGTGAGGATCAGCCGAAGCGACCCGAAATGTAGTCCTCGGTCCGCTTGTCGGCAGGGTTACGGAAGAGTGCCGCGGTCTTGTCGAACTCGACGAGAAGGCCGGTCCGGTTTCCGGTGGTGTCGTCGGCCTGAGCGGTGAAGAAAGCGGTGCGGTCGGACACGCGGGCGGCCTGCTGCATGTTGTGCGTGACGATGATGATCGTGAACTGCTCGCGCAACTCGATCATCAGGTCCTCGATACGGGAGGTCGCAATAGGATCCAGCGCGGAGCAGGGCTCGTCCATCAGCATCACGTCCGGCTTCGTCGCGATGGTCCGGGCGATGCAGAGCCGCTGCTGCTGGCCGCCTGACAGCCCGTAGGCGTTCTGTTTCAGTTTGTCCTTGACCTCATCCCACAGCGCGGCACCGCGCAGCGCCTGCTCCACGACGTCATCCATCTTCCCGACCTTCATCCCGGTGACCCGTGGGCCATAGGCGACGTTGTCGTAGATCGATTTCGGGAACGGATTCGGCTTCTGGAACACCATTCCGATACGTCGGCGCACCTCGATGGGATCGACGTCGCGGTCATAGATGTTCTGGCCGTGATAGGTCACCGCACCCGTGACCCGGGCAGAACTGATCAGGTCATTCATCCGGTTCAGGCACCGGATGACCGTCGACTTGCCACACCCGGAGGGGCCGATCAGCGCGGTGATCTCGTTGTTCCCGAACTCCAGGTTCACGTCGCGTACGGCCAGGAAGTCGCCATAATAAACATTCATGTCGTGGCAGGCCATCACGCCGACCGGCGCGTCCGGCACGGCGCGTTGGGACGGCTGGTCGATGCCGACGACCGAGCCTGCATCCTCATCAAGAGCGGGGTCTCCCAACGCCTTCTCCCGGGCAGTGGGCTGAGAGGTCATGGGTGTGTCCTCATCTCTCACCAGCGACGCTGGTACTTGTTGCGGATCAGGATGGCCACGCCGTTGAGCAGCAGCAGCAGAGCCAACAGGACGATGATCGCGGCGGACGCCACCTCGCGGAACTCCGCCTGCGGCTGGCCCACCCAGTTGTAGATCTGCACCGGTAGTGTCGTGAAACCGGAAAGCAGGCCGTTCGGATCGAAGGTCACGAATACGAAGGCGCCGAGCAGGAGCAATGGCGCCGCCTCCCCGATCGCGCGGGATACGGCCAGGATGGTGCCGGTGGCAATACCGGGCACGGCGGCCGGCAGGGTTTGCTTCCACACCGTCTGCCACGGCGTGGCACCCAGCGCCAGTGAACCCGCGCGAATCTCAGCCGGTACCGCCCGCAACGACTCGCGGGTCGCGATGATGATGACCGGAAGGATGAGCAGCGTGAGCGCGATCGCTCCGAAGATCACGGCATTGACATTGCGTAGACCGAGCAGCGGCGCGACGACTCCGGCTACCCCCAAGGTCAGCAGGCCGTAGATGATCGACGGGACAGCAGCGAGATTCTGGATGTTCAGCTCGACGATCCGGAAGTACCACTTGTCCGGATCGCCGAACTCCTCCAGATAGATGGCCGCCGCCACGCCGAGCGGAACCGCGAGCACGATCGTGGTGACGATGACCCAGACCGTGCCGAGGATCGCCGCCCTGGCGCCGGCGTTTTCGGGAAACAGTTGCGACGTGTAGTTGAACAGTAGGTTGGGGTCAAGCCGGCCAACCCCTTCCAGGATCGTCGTGACCAGCAGGGCCGCGAGAAAGGCGAGCGCGACGAACAGGCTGAACCACAACGCGATCAGGAAGGCAATCGCCGCCGGGGAGTGGTCGCCACGCTGCTGCGCGCGCCCCAGCTGCTGCGGTTGCGGTCGGGCGAGTTGTCCGATCGTGGCCATCAGTACGCCTCCCGGAACCGCCGGACGAGCCGGATGCTGATGACGTTGACCAGCAGTGTGACGGCGAAGAGCGTCAATCCGACCGCGAACAGCGTGTTGAACGCCAGCGAACCGGGCGGGTTCTCCCCGGTCGCGGCCTGCGCGATGTAGCCGGTCATGGTCTGAGCACCCTGCCGGGGGTCAGCGATGATCTGCGCCTGGTTACCCGCTGCGATCGCGAGGATCATCGTCTCGCCGACCGCACGCGAGATGCCCAGCACCACCGCAGCGATGATGCCGGACAGGGCTGCCGGGAAGACCACCTTGAGCGTGGTGGTCATCTTGTTCGCACCCAGTGCGGCCGAACCCTGCCGCAGCGCGTCGGGCACCGAGGACATCGCGTCCTCGGACAGCGACGCGATCGTCGGGATGATGAAAATGCCCAGCACGATGCCGGCGGCCAGGACGCTGAACGTGCCGACCTCGAGGCCGAGCAGGCCCCTCAGCAGGCCCGGTGCCACGAAGTTCAGCGCGAAGAAGCCGAGGACCACAGACGGGATCCCGGCCAGGACCTCCAGGATCGGCTTGACGATACGGCGCACCCGTGGGGTCGCATATTCCGACAGCAGCGCAGCCGCCCCCAACCCCAGGGGCACGGCGACGATCAAACCGATCACCGTGGTCCACAGGGTCCCGGCGATGAGCGGAAGGATCCCGTAGCTGGGATTGGCGAACGTCGGCGTCCACCGCGTGCCGGTGAAGAAGTCGACGAAGGAAATTTCTTGAAAGAAACTGATCGCCGGCAACACCAGCGAGATCACGATACCGATGGTGATCACCACTGACAGGATCGCAGCGGCCTGCAGGCAGATCAGGATTAGCCGCTCGCCGACCCGGTTTGAGGATCTCCGCAGCATCTGCCGGCCAGCCGGAACCGAGGGTTCCGCCCCGCGATGTGAGCCGCCCCCGGAGGAGCGGCCGCTACCAGCCATTGTTGTACTCACGATGCGGCTACCCCTGATCCGTCACTGAGTCCATCCGTCACGACAGCGTGCTCGGTCATACGC
>JALZCO010000116.1 GCA_030863015.1 Actinomycetota bacterium | reverse complement strand
GACCGGGTTTGGGGCAGCCTCGTCGCCCGCGACGGCCAGACCGCCGAGCGGAACACCGCAAACATGGTCACCGGCTGGTACGCGCTACCCGCGGACCTCGGCGATGGGGCGGCGGTCACGGTGCTTGCGGCCGGGATGCTCACCGATGGCAACTCGCTCATCGCTGTCTACGGGGTCCGCTCTGGTAACTCGGTGGTCATGGTGGGCAACCAGCCGCTGACCGGCATCGCGCGCGACCCGTCGTGGCGCACCTTCGCGTTGGCGGCTCCGGAAGGCGCAGACGTCGTCCGGCTGGAGGCCGTTGACGTGACCGGAGCACTGCACGGCTGGTTGGCGTTCACTGCGCCGGCTGTGCAGCGCCCAGTCGTATTGCAGGAGTTCCTGCCGGCCCAGGCGCCGGTCGCGCTGGGTTGGCAGCTGGCGTTCGGGTACCCATGCCAGCGACAACCTCACGTCGTCAACGGCATCACCGAAGCCCCGTCATACGCGGTGCTGTGGGGTGACGAGGTCCTGCCCGGATTGAGCGACCCAACGTGGCAGGCGTCTCAGGGCGGCGTGTTCGGCCAGGTGACGCGCACGCAGTCAGTGCTGCAGCTGGCCACCGTCGGCCCGGTCAGCCCGTACATCCAGGTGTATGCGTTCGGCACCGGCCTTGGCCGGGACGGCTACACCCTGCGCACCGACCGGCGCACTGTTGCCGGGGCATCCACCACCACTACCGGCTGAGAGGGGAGCAGCGTGCTTTCGAGCGTGGACGCAGGGCGGCTGCGCGGCCCGGTGGTCGCCAGCCTCGCCGGCAAGGCGGCCGAGGCGGTGACGCTGCTGTTGCTCGCCACGGTGGTGCCCCGGGCGCTCGGCCCGGCCGACTACGGCCGGTTCGCGGTGGCGCTCACCGTGGTGGCCATCGGCTCGGTGGCGATGACCCAGGGCGGTATGACCCTGCTGGGCCGCTACGTGCCGGCCGCGATCCCCGACCAACGTCCTGCCCTGGCCCGGGCACTGAGCGTGCGGCTGGCGCGCAACCGGGCCGTACTGTTCGCGGTGCTCACCGTGATCGCCACGGTGCTCGTGGTGTGGGACCCAGCACGCTTCCCGCCGTTGCTGACGGCGTTGGTCCTGATCGCCCTGGCCCTCAACGTCGTCGCCACCCTCGCGCTGCAGGCTGATCTCGGGCAGGGGCGGGCGGGCGCGTGGTGCGCGCGCTATCCCTTACAGAACGCGGTGCTCGTGGTGGCCGCGGTCGTGCTGCACGACGCGGCCGGAGCGATCGGCGCGGTGGCCGCGATCGCGGTGGCCGCGGCGGTGGCTTTCGGTCTCGGAGCCGTCGCCGCGACACCGCTGCTGCGCCGGCAACTCCCGCCGGCGGCGGTACCTGAAGGTGCGCTTCGCTTCGGTGTACTCCAGGCGACCAGCGGTGTCCTGGTCCAGGTCACGCAGCGCGGTGGGGTGATCGCGGTGGCACTGCTCGCAGCGTCGGACGTGCAGACCGGTTTCGCCGCGCTGGCGATCGGGGTCGCCCTGGCGGCCACCTACGCGATCACGCAGATCTTCACGGTCACGCTGCCCAGGCTGGCCGAGCGCAGTGGCCTCGCCGGAGGCGAGTCCTCACTGCGGCGGCTTGCCGGTGGACTGCTGGCCGTGGTGGTGCCGGTGGCCGCCGTCACCGTCCTCACGCTCGACGCCGCGGTGCCGATCGTGTTCGGCGAGGGCTACATCGGTGCCACCGGGGCGTTCGGCCCGGCGCTGGCGATGGTCGTGCTTTCCCCGGTGAACGCGCTGGTGGTCCAGGCAGCGGCGCTGCGGCTTCGGCCTGAGGCGACCCTGTACGCCGCACTGGCGGGTGTGCTGGCCTTCACCGGTGTAGCGGCCCTGGCCGTTCCGGCGTGGGGTGCGGCGGGCGCGACGGCGGCCGCCCTGGCCGGCGCGGCCGGGTACGCGTTGTTCGCGATCAGGTTGTTGCCCGGTGCCGCCGGCGCCCGGCTCACCGCCGCCTCGCTGGGCGGCGCGACCGCCGTCATCCTGCTGGGAGTGCTGACATGACCGTGGTGGATCCGCAGCTGTCGGTGGTCGTGCCCACCCGGGACCGGCCCGCCCGGCTCGCTGCCTGCCTGGCCGCACTCGAGCGCCAGACGTCGCCGCAGCTGGAGAT
>JALZCO010000309.1 GCA_030863015.1 Actinomycetota bacterium | reverse complement strand
CCTTTGCGCCCCGCGCGGATCGATTTACACGCTGCTCAGGCGCCTGAGCATCTGCCCAGACAGCAGCCCTAACTGGTACGATAGGAGGACCGGTCGACCCCCTCCCGCTTGGGTCCTCGCGTCTCATCACAAAGATCAGGAATTCGTTTGGCACAGCAGGCAGCAGCGTCCTACGGGGCGAAGGACATCACGGTTCTCGAGGGTCTCGAGCATGTCCGCAAGCGTCCCGGGATGTACATCGGGTCCACCGGAGAGCGGGGCTTGCATCACCTGGTCTGGGAGGTGGTGGACAACGCCGTCGATGAGGCGATGGCGGGTCACGCAACCAGGGTCGAGGTCACGCTGCTCGCCGACGGCGGGGTACGGGTTTTCGACGACGGCCGTGGCATCCCGGTGGACATGCATCCGGTGGAGAAGCGGCCCGCGCTGGAGCTGGTGCTCACCACACTGCACTCCGGCGGCAAGTTCGACGGCGAGTCCTACGCCGTCTCCGGTGGCCTGCACGGCGTCGGCGTGAGCGTGGTCAACGCACTGGCCAGCAGGCTGGAGGTGGAAATCCACCGCGACGGGTTCGTATGGCGGCAGCGCTACGAGGACTCCAAGCCGGTGCACCGGCTGACCAAGGGCGAGCCGACCCGCAAGACCGGCACCACCCTGACCTTCTGGGCCGACGAACGGATCTTCGAGACCACCACCTACAACGCTGAGACGGTAGCCCGCCGGCTGCAGGAGATGGCCTTTCTCAACAAGGGTTTGACCATCGTGCTGCGTGATCAGCGGGTCAACGGCAGCAATGAGGCTGAGGACGCCGAAGGCCGGACCGCTCAGATCAAGGAGCGCACCTTCCACTACCCCGGCGGGCTCGAGGACTTCGTCAAGCACATCAACAACTCCAAGGACCCCATCCACCGTAAAGTGATCGGGTTCGAGGCCAGTGGCGACGGCATGCACGTCGAAGTCGCGATGCAGTGGAACGCCGGATACACCGAATCCGTCTACACCTTCGCCAACACGATCAACACCCACGAGGGTGGTACTCACGAGGAGGGCTTCCGCTCCGCACTGACCACGGTGATCAACCGCTACGCGCGGGACAAGAAGCTGCTCAAGGAGAAGGACTCCGCACTCACCGGGGACGACGTGCGCGAAGGCCTCGCCGCGATCTTGTCGGTCAAGCTCAAGGAACCTCAGTTCGAAGGTCAGACCAAGACCAAGCTGGGCAACACCGAGGCCAAGTCGTTCGTCCAGCGCACCTGCAACGAGTGGCTGATCGACTGGCTGGAGCGCAACCCCGCCGAGGCCAAGACGATCATTAACAAGGCGGTCTCGTCGTCGCAGGCTCGGCTGGCCGCGCGGCGAGCCCGCGAGCTGGTGCGCCGTAAGTCGGCAGGTGATCTGGGCGGCTTGCCCGGCAAGCTGTCCGACTGCCGCTCCACCGACCCAGCCCGCAGCGAAGTGTTCATCGTGGAGGGTGACTCCGCGGGCGGCTCGGCGAAGTCCGGCCGGGACTCGCTGTACCAGGCGATCCTGCCGATCCGCGGAAAGATCATCAACGTGGAGAAGGCGCGGCTGGACCGGGTGCTGAAGAACACCGAAGTCCAGGCGCTGATCACCGCCCTGGGCACCGGGATCCACGACGAGTTCGATCTGACCCGGTTGCGCTACCACAAGATCGTGCTGATGGCCGACGCCGACGTGGACGGTCAGCACATCCGCACCCTGCTGCTGACGTTGCTGTTCCGGTTCATGCGCCCGCTGGTCGAGCACGGGCATGTGTTCCTCGCCCAGCCGCCGCTGTACAAGATCAAGTGGCCGCGAGCGGAGGCGCAGTACGCCTTCTCCGACCGGGAACGCGCCGGGCTCTTCGAAGCTGGCGTCGCAGAGGGCCGCTAGCTGCCGAAGGACAAGGGGTTCCAGCGCTTCAAGGGGCTCGGTGAGATGAGCGCCAAGGAGCTGTGGGAGACCACGATGGACCCGGCCAACCGGGTACTGATGCAGGTCACCCTCGACGACGCGGCGACCGCCGATGAGCTGTTCAGTGTTCTCATGGGGGAGGACGTGGAATCCCGCCGCTCATTCATCACCCGCAACGCCAAGGACGTCCGCTTCCTCGATGTCTAGCCGAGAACCGTGATTCGGGTCCTCACAGCGCTGAGGTCGGCCGAGCGCGTCTGGCCGGGGCGCACAGTGCGTGACCGATAGACTGGCTAGGTTGCGCGCACGTCAGCGGGCCACTGAAGGGAACTTAGCTCCTTGACCGAGATCATCCTCCCGCCGGACGGGGACCGCATCGAGCCGGTCGACATCCAGCAGGAGATGCAGCGCTCCTATATCGACTACGCGATGAGCGTGATCGTCGGACGTGCACTGCCGGACGTCCGCGATGGGCTCAAGCCGGTGCACCGCCGGGTGCTGTACTCGATGTACGACTCCGGCTTCCGGCCCGATCGGCAGTACGCGAAGTGTGCCCGGGTGGTCGGCGACGTGATGGGCAACTACCACCCGCACGGTGACTCGGCGATCTACGACACGCTGGTCCGGCTAGCCCAACCGTGGTCGATGCGCTACCCACTGGTCGACGGCCAGGGAAACTTCGGTTCTCCGGGCAACGACCCGGCGGCCGCCATGAGGTATACGGAATGCCGCCTGACTCCGCTGGCCACGGAGATGCTGCGGGACATCGACAAGGACACCGTCGACTTCGAACCGAACTACGACGGCCGCACCCAGCAGCCCGTCGTGCTGCCGGCCCGGATCCCGAACCTGCTGGTCAACGGCAGCTCGGGGATCGCGGTGGGGATGGCAACCAACATCCCGCCGCACAACCTGCGCGAGGTCGGCGCTGGTGTCGTCTACCTGCTGGAAAACCCCGACGTCGACGACGAGACTCTGCTCGACGCGCTCGTTGAGCGGATCAAGGGGCCGGACTTCCCAACCAGGGGTCAGATCGTCGGCACTGACGGCATCGCTGACGCCTACCGGACCGGTCGTGGCTCGGTCCGGATGCGCGGCGTGGTGGAGGTCGAGGAGGACACCAAGGGCCGCACCACCCTGGTGATCACCGAGCTGCCCTACCAGGTCAACCCGGACAACCTCGTCGAGTCGATCGCCGCCCTGTCCCGGGACGCCAAGCTCACCGGGATCGCCGAGATCAACGACGAGTCCAGCGACCGCATCGGTATGCGCATCGTGATCACGCTCAAGCGCGACGCGGTCGCCAAGGTGGTGCTCAACAACCTCTACAAGCACACCCAGCTGCAGCACACCTTCGGTGTCAACATGCTGGCGATTGTCGAGGGTGTGCCGCGCACGCTGCGGTTGGACCAGATGATCCGGCACTACGTGCGTCACCAGCTCGACGTCATCGTCCGGCGGACCCGCTACCTGCTGCGCAAGGCTGAGGAACGCGCCCACTTGCTGCGCGGTCTGGTCAAGGCGCTGGACATGCTCGACGAGGTGATCGCGCTGATTCGCCGGTCGCCCACGGTGGATGACGCGCGTACCGGCCTGATGAACCTGCTGGACGTCGACGAGATCCAGGCGAACTACATCCTGGAGACCCAGCTGCGCCGGCTGGCCGCCATGGAGCGGCAGAAGGTCATCGAAGACCTCGCCGAGCTCGAGCGGGAAATCGCTGACTACCTGGACATTCTGGACAAGCCTGAGCGGCAGCGCACCATCGTTCGCGATGAGCTGGTCGAAATCGTCGAGAAGCACGGCGACGAGCGTCGCACCACAATCACCGGCTACGACGGCGATGTGTCGAATGAGGACCTGATCGCCGTCGAGGACGTTGTGGTCACCATCACGCGCACCGGCTACGCCAAGCGGACTCGTACTGATCTGTACCGGGCGCAGAAGCGCGGCGGCAAGGGTGTCATGGGCGCCGGTCTGAAGACCGATGACATCGTGGCGCACTTCTTCGTCTGCTCCACGCACGACTGGATCCTGTTTTTCACCAACAAGGGCCGGGTGTATCGAGCAAAGGCCTACGAGCTGCCCGAAGCCAACCGCAACGCCCGCGGCCAGCACGTGGCGAACCTGCTTGCATTCCAGCCCGATGAGCAGATCGCCCAGGTCATGCAGATCAAGGACTACACCGCAACGCCGTACCTCGTGCTGGCCACGCGCGATGGTCTGGTCAAGAAGACCAAGCTCACTGATTTCGACTCCAACCGCGCTGGTGGATTGATCGGGATCAACCTGCGCGACGATGACGAGCTGGTCGGCGCAGTGCTGTGCTCCGACGCCGACGACCTGCTGCTGGTGTCGGCACACGGTCAGTCGATCCGGTTCCACGCGACCGACGACGTCCTACGCCCGATGGGCCGGGCCACGTCCGGAGTGTTCGGCATGCGGTTCAACGACGGCGATGAACTACTGTCCTTGGCGGTGGTCCGCGCCGGACGGTTCCTGCTGGTGGCGACCGCGGGCGGGTATGCCAAGCGGACCCCGATCGACGACTACCCAGTGCAGGGACGCGGCGGCAAAGGTGTGCTTACCCTCCAGTACGACCGAAGGCGTGGCAGGCTGGTCGGAGCTTTGATCGTGGACATCGACGACGAGCTGTATGCCATCACCTCCACGGGCGGGGTCATCCGGACTACTGCCAAGGAGGTCCGAAAGGCCGGCCGGCAGACCAAGGGGGTGCGTTTGATGAACCTGGGTGAAGGGGCCACTCTGGTGGCCGTCGCACGCAACGCCGAACAAGCCGACGACCCAGATGCCAACGACGCAGACGCCGACGGGGCACTGACGAAGGATGACTCGTGACGAGGCCTGAGAACGCCAAACCAACCGACGTGCAGCTACGGTCCGAGCAACCGGATGCTGCTGCCGCCGAGCCAGCCGGATCTGCTGAGAACGAGTCAGCCCCGACAAGACCGTCAGGCAACGGCGCTGGCCCGATGAGCTCGCCTCCGCTGCAGCGCCAGCGCAACGCACCAGAGGACATGGATCAGAAGACGGTGCGGCTGCAGACAGGGAAACCCGAGCAGTCCCGCGGCGCCGCCAGCAGCGCGGCGCCAGCGTCGCCGTCCACTGTGCGGATCGGGGGGTACACCCCGCCTGAACGGGTGGCGCCTGCCCAGCCGGCGGCCGACGCACGGGTACGCCCGGCCCGAGTTCCGCGACGGACGAGCCTGCAGCTACAGCAGTTGGATCCGTGGTCGGTGCTGAAGATCTCGCTCGTGCTGTCAGTCGCCGGGTTCCTGGCGTGGATGGTGGCCGTGGGTGTGCTGTACGGCGCGCTCGGGGGTATGGGCGTGTGGGACCAGCTCAACGGCACCTACTCCGACCTCACCTCGGTGAACAACCCCGAGGGTGGCACGGCGCTGATCAGCGGTGGGCGGGTGTTCGGGGTGGCCCTGGTCATCGGGCTGGTCAACATCGTGCTGATGACGGCGCTGGCGACCGTCGGGTCGCTCATCTACAACATCGCGACAGACCTCGTCGGCGGCATTGAGGTCACCCTGTCGGAACCGGACTGATGTACGGCGAGGCAGTTTGGGCCCCGATGACGCCGTGCGGTAGCCTCGCTGGGCGCCGGGGGCCTATAGCTCAGTCGGTTAGAGCGCATCCCTGATAAGGATGAGGTCGCTGGTTCAAGTCCAGCTAGGCCCACCGAAGAAGCACCATGTGCAGGAGGAGATTCATCGTGAGGAAGCTTATCCCGCTCGTGCTCGTCGCTCTGGTGACTTTGCTGGTGGTGCGCCGCCAGCGTTCCGCGAAAGCGGAGGCCGACCTCTGGCGTGAGGCCACCACTCCCACCGCCTGAGTCGCCACCGGGCATCCGCCGCGTCCGGAGCCGGGGACGTAGCTCAACTGGTAGAGCACCGCCTTTGCAAGGCGGGGGTTGAGGGTTCGAGTCCCTTCGTCTCCACCGCGTTTGACAGCGCTAACCCCGGTGCTCGTGATCAGGTAATCAGTGGCGTGCCGCCATGACGAGGTCACAGGCCGTCGTCGTCCTCGCCTTGGCATCGAGACTCTTCCCCGTGGTGCGCTGAGGGCGCGTGTCTATGCCGACACGGACGCAGTCAGTGGCGTCGGCACTACCTCAGGGAAGTAGTCCCGGCGGGGGCGGACGCTGAGCGGTGGACGGATGCGGTCCGCGTCAAGTTCCCCGCGGAGGTCAGCGAGCGGCGCTAGTCGGCATGCCGGGTGCGGGCCAATGCTCACCGCAGAGCTGATTCGTCGGTGGTCAGGGCGACATCTCTGCACGTGCGCAGCCCTCGGTGAAAAACGTGACCAACTCCGCGGCCGCCGACACTTCGCTCGCAATACCTGCCGCGCCGAAGGGCCTGTTGAAGAATGCGTCCTGCTCGTCCCCGGGTTGGTCCCCCGGTCCGACATAGGTATGCGGCTGCGGGATCGTTGCGTCGCCCGGTGAGACTCCGTAATTATCCGATCGAGGGTAATGCCGACGTCGAAGTGCTCGGGCCACAGTTGGGGCGCCAACTCCGGCGCGAACCCGGAGAGCGCCCGGGCGCCGACGTCGAACCAGCTGGCTAGCAGGGCGGCCGAGTCGGCATCGATGTGCAGCAACTCGTCGGGCTGGCACGAGGTGGCCCGGGGGTAGACCCCGCCATCTCCTCCGACCCACCGGTCCGACGGATCGGAATGTGCGTCTCCACCGCCGCTCGTTAACCGGGTCGTCGATCGAGGCTCTGTCCTGTGGACTCGGCATCCGGCGTGGCCGAGTGGGGTTCGGCGGATCGGTCGCGTAGCAGCGCCAGCGCGACCGTCGGGAAGAACAGCACCGAGACCAGCCCGGCGGCGATCAGGGCGGCTCCGGTGGCCGGGGATAGCGCGCCGAGCCGCTCCCCGATCGCCACCGACGCCACGATGAACGGCAGTGAGGTGGCCTGCAGGAACGCCGCCGCGACGGTCCGCCGTGCGCCCAGGCGTGGCTGGTACAGGCCAGCGGGCAGGCCCCGCACGAGCACCAGCGCGAGCAGGAACAGCGGCACCTGCGCGACGGTCGATGCGGAGGTGAACAACGCGTCTGCGTCGAACCGCACCCCGCTGGTCACAAAAAACACCGGGACGACGAACCCGTAGCCGATGGCGTCGAGTTTCGCCTGGGTCAGCGGATGGGTCATCGCCGCATCACCGTCAACGAGGCGGAGCACCGCGCCAGCCAGGAACGCGCCGAGGATGGCCTCGAAACCGAGTCCTTGTGCGAGCGCGACGAACGCGACCAGGAGTACGACGGCGAACCGGATGCGGATCTGCGCCGTGGTGTCCTGCATCAAGGTGAACACGCTCATCACCCTCGGCGCGGCCCGCATCAGCGCGAGCACCACCAGCGCTGCCACCACGGCGAGCCCGACGAGCAGCACCAGCTTGGTGCCGATACTGGAGCCGGATTCGGAGAAGAACAACGACAGCAGAATCACCGCCCCGAAGTCCGCGATCGACGCCGCCGCCACGATGAGCTGGCCGGTGTCACCGGCGATCTGCCCGGAGTCCTTTAGCACCGGCACGACGAGCCCCAGCGAGGTGGCACACAGC
>JALZCO010000073.1 GCA_030863015.1 Actinomycetota bacterium | reverse complement strand
ACCGAGTGGTCTACCGCAAGCAGATCAGGCCGGTGCGCCAGCGAGGGGCGACGGCGACGGACCGGATATTCTGCGGAGTGCACACAGAATTTGATAGCAGCGCGACAGTACCGATCAATCGCGCCTTTCAGAGGCCGAACGTTGTATTGGTGGGCGGAGCTGGATTACGTCTCGACCCCAACACTGCCGAACTAAACGGCGGGTCTCCACCGGATTTCGCTCGGACTCGGTTCGGTGCTGACTTTCCTGTCGGGTGGCTCGTTTCGAGCTGTCTGTTTCGCCGGGTCAGCACCATTACCAGCAGCTGGGCCAGTTGATGGGTCAGCACGGTGGCTTTCGGGTTCGGCGCGCGCGTTAAACCCGGAAGCGCCGGAACTGCGCTGGTTGCGTATGGTGTCTGCTGGGGCGGATCCGCGCTCGTCCAGCTCTTGAAGCTGGGATTCCAGATAGGCCTTCAATCGGGCGCGGTAATCGCGTTCGTACGTGCGGAGTTTGTCGACCTTTTCCTTCAGCAGGCTGATCGAACTGATAACCTCAGTGTGTTTGCGGGCCGTATCGAGCTCCAGCGCCGCGGCCTTCTCTCGGGCGTGCCGATCGAGTGCCTCAGCTCTGGTACGCGCTTCATTAATCATGATTTGCGCCCGGCTTCTGGCCTCGTTAACCATTCCCTCAGTCTTCGCCCGTGCATCGGAGAGGAGCTGCTCGGAGCTGGTGCGGGCCTGGTTTAGCATCCCGTCTGCTTCAGCTTTGGCCTCGCCAGTCAACCGGTCAGCTATCTGCTGCGCCAGGCCCAGCACCTTGGCGGCTTGCCCGTCACGGTCACCACCTGGCGAGCTCTGATTCGTCTTCGACGGCGACGCCGGGACCACCTCAGGCCAGCCCCCGCTGCCGACCGGTCGAGCGTGAAGCTGCTGATCCAGCTGCTCAACCTGGTTGCGGAGATGGCCATTCTCATGGATCAACCGGGCCAACTCAGCCCCAACCAGGCTGAGGAGGGCGTCAACCTCGTCCTCGTTGTAGCCGCGCTTGCCGATCCGCGGCTTACCGAACGTGACGTTGTGAATGTCGGCGGGGGTCAACGGCATGGGATCACCTCACGCTGCTCAACGGATGCGTTGACCTGGTTGCATCGGAGGGCCTTTTGGTCGCTGAGAAGCCCTGGCATTCGCTACGGTTTCGCCGCTCACCCTCCGCCGGAGGCACACCTCACCGCCAGAACGCAAAACTGATACGGGAGCTGACCTCACGGACCGGCCGCCCTTTGACGTGCCCGCGTAGGGACGAGCCCGCCTAACCAGTTGAAAATGGTGCACTCGAGCATGTGTCGTCTTCACGGCGTGAGCGCGGAAGCCATATGGAGCCTTGCCGCGCTGAGTGGTCATCGGCTTCATACTGTACCGTTCCAGACGTTGCGTACGGATGCAAGAGCAGTTCACGAGCAGCTGGCGTGATTGCAGGCGTTATGTACCGATGCAAGTTCGTTACGGCGGTAGGCCGAAGGTGAGAAGGCCCTGCAGTCTGGGATTGCTATGAGCCGCCGGTGAGAGCGCAATACTCGAATCTATCGGTCCTAACTTATTGCCTCGGTACGCTGTTGCATCAACAAAGGAGCTCCAGCGATCAGCACTCGCGGTAAGCGATTTGCAGAGACTCGTCCTCGTCGCCCAGCGGCAGCTGTCGAGGACACCTCTCCGCGTGCGGGAGCCTTCCCACTAGGGATCAGCTCCGACCCATGGCGACCGCAGTCTCAGCGTTGGACAAGCCCCGGAAGAGCCTGGACGTAGGGGATCAACCGCTCCGCGATGTCCCGACGCACGTGCTCGATGAGCGCATCGTTTCGCATCCGGCAAGTCGGTACACCTCACACCGTGGCGTGGGCGGAATTCGTGGTCGCTGGGCGGCGCTGGGTGTGCGACCGTGAGGTATGCGACCCCGGATCATGTTGATGTCGTCCGTGGGGGCCGGGCTGGTTGCTGCGGCGATGATGGGCGCACCTGCCGCCACCGCAACTACCGCAGCGCAAGAGACCTTCCTCGTACTCGGTCTGCAGGCTCGCGGTATCGATCGGTTCGTCACACTACGCTGCGACCCACCCAGCGGGACCCATCCGCATTCCGAGTCCGCCTGCCGGGTGCTTAGCGAGGCTGGCGGCGACTTCACCAAGATCCCCGGGCAACCCGGCACGCTATGCCCGGATATCTATGACCCGGTGACCGCAATCGCCACAGGCGACTACCAGGGCGCACGGGTGAATTTCTGGCGCACCTACCCCAACCGCTGTGACCTGGCCCGCCACACCGCTCCTCTCTTTGAGCTGTGATGCGGGTCGGCTCGGCTCGGCTCGGCATACCACGCCGCTCGAAGGCAGTAGCACTCTTGGCACACCTCAAGCCGCATCGCGCGCTGCATCCGGCGACGGACAGGGCCACCTGAGTCTGACCCAGCAGACGGACCAAGGCGGTCCTGACGTCGTCGGACTGTGATCTTGTCAGCGTGCTGCCGCAGGATCCCGGCGACCTTCTTGATGTCGTCGATCTCGCCAAGCATCCTGAGCGCCTCGGCGATCTCTCCTCGGCCTTGTGGATCCAGCCTCGGTCCGCGCGGTTGCTCGCGATGAGAGCGCTGTCTACAACAAGACCAGGTCTAGCTCGACCAGATAAATACCTGGTCAGCGGCCTGCATCAAATTTTGGCACGGTTCAGGGCACCACGCTCGCTTGCGCCTGCTTCCGGTCTGCCGCGCACAACTCGGACATGTTCGCCTCGCCCCAGTACTCGGCGATTCTCCCGCCCGCCAGGCGGTAGGTCTCGATGCCGGTCATTGTCACGGTGCGCCCCCTGGGAGGTATGCCGAACAGCTCGCCGGCGTGCGTCGCGCGGGCCGTATAGCGAACTGCCACCCGGTCCTTTTCTGCGATGAGGTCCTCGATCTCAGAGTGGGCAGTCGTGCAGGCCCGTGTGCATGACCACCGCGGTGCCCTTCATGGTCGCCGCGCCGGCGCCAAGTTCGGGCGGCAGCCCGTGCGCGGTGAAGTCCGGTGCGAGGAGCTCGTCCATCGCGCCCGCGTCGTTCGCGGTGAATGCGGCGAACAATCGCCGCACCGCTTCTGGGCGTCGAGGTCGCTCCTGGCCTGCGCCTGCGCGACCAACATCCAGCCGTGCTCGTTCGAGTTAGCACCGGCCTGCTCAAGCAGGCTCACAGCGCGGCCGATCCAGCCGCGATAAACGGCCCACTCGCCGTACACCGAACCGTGGAACCACCCCAACGTTCGGGCCGCCGGGCGGCAGCCAGGACGTTGCCCTCCCGGCGGGACGCCGAGTACGCGCGCTCGTATGCCTTCATCGGCCCCAGATAGTCGAACTCAAGATGCAGCGTCCTGCGA